>CAZGUW010000043.1:0-24423 GCA_964528705.1 uncultured Geminicoccaceae bacterium | reverse complement strand
ACATAGACCGCCTCGCCGGTGACGTGGCGAGAGGCGCTGTCATGCGCCAGGGCGCGGCCGATCGAGCCCGCCTCAGCCATGCACGGGCTCGAGCCGCCCGGCGAGGCGGAGCGGTGGCGAGGTCGCGTCAGCCGTTTCGACATAGGCCTTGAGAAGCAAGTTCTGCGCCACTTTCAGCCGATACGCGGCCGAAGCCCGCATGTCGTCGATCGGCTGGAAGTCCCGGGCCAGGGCCGCCATGGCGTCCCGGAACGTCGATTCGGCAAAGGGTTGGCCGAGCAGCGCCGCCTCGGCGGCCGCGGCGCGCTTCGGCGTGGCCGCCATGCCGCCATAGGCGATCCGGGCGTCGGCGATACGCTCACCCTCGCGGCGGAGCTGGATCCCGGCGCAGACGGCCGAGATGTCCTGGTCGAAGCGCTTGCTGATCTTGTAGGCGCGGAGCACGGCACCCGGCTTCGGCTTGGGCACGCTCACCGCTTCGACGATCTCCCCGGGCCGCCTGTCCTGCTTGCCATAGGCCAGGAAGAAGTCCTCGAGCGGCAGCGCGCGACGGCCGTCCCGATGAGCCAGATGCAGCGTGGCACCGGCAGCGATCAGCCAGGGCGGGCTGTCGCCGATGGGCGAGCCGTTGGCGATGTTGCCGCCGATCGTGCCGGCGTGGCGGACCTGCTCGGCGCCGAGGCGCCGGACCAGCTCGCCCACATCCGGCCAGAGCCCGGCGAGGCGTGCATGGGCCGCGGCATAGGTGACCCCGGCACCGATGCGGATGGCGTCGGCACCCTCCTCGATCCGGGCCAGCCCGGCGACCCGGCCGAGCCAGATGAGGGGGTCGAGCCGGCGCTGCTGCTTGGTGACCCAAAGCCCGACATCGGTGGCACCGGCGACGAGCGTGGCTCCCTGATGCTCGGCCGCAAGGTCGAGGAGGGCGTCGAGGTCGGCGGGCGCGTAGAACATCCGTCCGCCCTCGCCGATGGCAAGCGTCTCGCCGTCGCGCCAATTTTCGAGGCGGGTCAGCACCTCCGCCTCGCGCTCGGCCAGATGCGCCACCGCACCCGGCGTCTCGTGCATCCGCCGGGCGGCCTCGATGATCGGCCCGTAGCCGGTGCAGCGGCAGAGATTGCCGGCGAGCGCGTCGTCGATCCGGCCGCGCGACAGCGCTGCGTCACCCCGCTGGTGGAGCGCGAAGAGCGTCATGACGAAGCCGGGGGTGCAGAAGCCGCATTGCGAACCGTGGCTCTCGACCAGCGCTGCCTGGACCGGGTGGAGCGTGCCGTCCGGCCCCTTCATATCCTCCACCGTCAGGAGCTGGCAGCCGTCCAGTGTCGCCATGAAGCGGATGCAGGCATTGACGGCCCGGTACTGCAGGCCGCCTTCGGCAGGCTCGGCCACCACCACGCTGCAGGCGCCGCAATCCCCCTCGGCGCAGCCCTCCTTCGTGCCGCGCCGGTGGGCCGTCCGGCGCAGCCACTCGAGCACGGTGAGGGTCGGGTCGATCGCGTCGAGCTCGACGGTCTGGTGCCCGAGCAGGAAGCGCAGGCGGCGGCGCATCAGCTGCCCCGGTAGGTCGAGTAGGCGAAAGGCGAGACCAGCAGCGGGACGTGGTAGTGCGCACCCGGGTCCTCGATGCCGAAGCGGATCGGCACCTCGTCGAGAAAGGGCGGGTTCGGCGTGTCGACGCCGAGCAGCTTGAAGTAGAGACCGACCTGAAAGACGATCTCGTACGTGCCGCGCCCCATGGCGGAGCCTTCCAGCAGCGGCTGGTCGAGACGGCCGTCTTCATTGGTCCGGACATCGGCGAGCTGCGTGCGGTCGGCCCCCTCGAGCCGATAGAGCACCAGGCGCATGCCGCGCCCGGGCCGCCCCGTCATGGAGTCCAGAACATGCGTGGTGAGCTTGCCCATCGCCCGTCCCTACCGTTTCCGTTGACCGATCAATCGTTAATCGCAGAGCGGGCGGCTCACAATGGGCAAGAAAGGCGGCGGCACCCGGGTGGACGCACCCTGCCGGTCAGGCGGTGGCAGATCCGGGATCCGTCGGGTGCGGCACCCGGAAGCCGACCTGCAGCCGGTTCCAGACATTGATCGCACCGATGGCGAAGGTGAGGTTGACCTGCTCCGCGTCGCTGAACTCGGCCCGCAGGAGCGCGTAGTCGGCATCGGGCGCATGGGTGTCGGCCACCCGGGTCAGCGCCTCCGTCCAGGCCAGCGCCGCCCGCTCGCGCGCACTGAAGAGCGGCGATTCGCGCCAGGCGTCGAGCATGTAGAGGCGCATCTCGCTCTCGCCCGCCTGCCTCAGCGCCGTGGCGTGCATGTGGATGCAGAAGGCGCAGCCGTTGATCTGCGAGGCGCGCAGCTTCACCAGCTCCAGGAGCGTGTGCTCGAGGCCGCATTTGGCGAGCGCCGCCTCGAGGCCCCGCATCGCCTGGACCGCCGCGGGTGCGGCGGCATAGTGATCCTCCAGTCGCGGCGTCATGCTCGTCTCCTCCTTCGCCGGCAAAGGGCGTGGCGCATGATCGCTCAGCCGCCCGAGGCGGCGAGCCGCGTCGCCGGGTCGGCATAAAGGCAGCTCGTCATGCCGCCGGCATACTCGTCGACCAGTTGCCCGTCGAGCGAGCCCCGATCCTCGATCTGCACCTCCAGTCGGGCGGTGAGTGGGCTGTCCGGGAAGCGGGCGCGATAGGCCTCGAACCAGGCCATGTAGTGGCGATCGTGGCCGCGCCAGTCGAGAAAGCCCAGGTCCTGCCGCGCCGTGGTGTAGGGGGCGAGGACCGCCGGGTCGTCGATGCCCTCGACGAGGAAGGCCACCATGCGGTGCAGGTCGAGGCCGCCCTCGCTGGTCAGCGCGTAGAGGTCGTAGCCCTGCACGGCGGCGATCTCCGCCATGGCGACGAGGGAGGCGATGGCATGGCGCTGGTAGAAGAGGGCGTCGCGGCCGCGATCCGTCTCGAGCGGCAGGCTGCCATCCTCGCGCATCTGCTCGAGCGCCACCCGATAGCGGTTGATGCCCTCGTAGAAGAGCGCGTTGTCGCCGGTGAAGGCACCCCAGGCCATGGTGACGCTGTCGCGCAGGTAGCGGTGATTGTTGCGGCTGCTCACGACCTCCGGATTGATCGCCCGGTCGGGCCCCCGCCAGCGGACCAGCCGGTCGAGCCAAGCGCGGATCGTGGCGACGTCGTCCGGTGCCAGCGCCGGATCGTCGTGCACCATGGCGAAGGCGGCGATGATCGGCAGCAGGGTCCGGTCGAGATTGTAGAAGTGGTTGACCGTGATCGGCAGGATCATGCGCGAGAGCGCATCGGCCTCGGCGAAGCGCAGCAGGTTGGAGACGATTGCGTCGCGCGCCGCCGGGTCGCCGGACGCCAGGTAGGCGGCCGAGGCCTGCATCACGGTGAGCGCCAGGGTCTGCGCCGGCTGCGCGCCGCCATTGACGTTGCGCTGCACGCCGTGGCGCGGCCAGTTCTGGCGGGGACCCCCGCAGAGCGCCTCGCGCTCCTCCCGCGGCAGCGCCTCGAGCACCGCCCGGCGGGCGGCGACGTCGACCAGCACGAGACCCGGCCGGGTGACGACGAACTCGCTCGGCGCCAGCGCGCTGGTCGCCGGCGGCGCGTCGGTCGCGAGGGCGGGAAGCGAGAGGCAGAGGGCGAGCGTGAGGGTCAGGCCAGCGGCCACGCGGCTTGGCAAGCAAAGGGCTCCCGTATAGGTGTCGGGCTCGTTCATCGGAGGTCTAACGGATAGACAGCCGGACAACCAGTGGAGGCACTTGATGAAGAATCCGTTCGACCTCGGTGGCAAGGTCGCCCTCGTGACCGGCGGCAATGGCGGCATCGGGCTCGGCATGGCGCGGGGCCTCGGCCGGGCGGGTGCCGCGATCGCCGTGGCCGGCCGGAACAAGGCGAAGACCGAGGCCGCCGCGGCCGAGCTGGCAGGCGAAGGCCTGCGCGCCATCGCCGTGGTCGGCGAGGTGGCCGAGCCTGCCGCGTGCGTCGCCATGGTCGAGCAGGTCGAGGCCGAGCTCGGCCGGCTGGACATCGCCGTCTGCAACGCCGGGATCAACATCAGGAAGCGCCCCGAGGAGTTGGAGTTCGCCGAGTGGCGCGAGGTGCTGGCGATCAACCTCGACGGCGTGTTCAACACCGCGCATGCCGCGTATCCCGCCCTCTGCCGACAGGGCGGCGGCAAGATCATCACCACGGGCTCGATGATGTCGATCTTCGGCATCCCGCTGGTCGCCGCCTACGCGGCGAGCAAGGGCGGCGTGATGCAGCTCAGCCGGGCGCTCGCCACGGCCTGGGCCAAAGACAATATCCAGGTCAACTGCATCCTGCCGGGGTGGATCGACACCGATCTCACGCGGCGCGGCCGGGCCGAGATCCCGGGGCTGAACGAGAAGGTCCTGAGCCGGACGCCGGCCGGCCGCTGGGGCACGCCGGAGGACATGGCCGGCCTCACCGTGTTCCTCGCGAGCCCGGCCGCCGACTTCATCACCGGCACCGCCATTCCGGCCGACGGCGGCTTCTCGGTTCAGGGCTGAAGGCCCGGCGCTGCCGCCGCACCCGCGCGCCGCTCGAACCGCAGGAGCCGGGTGCCGCCCGCGTTGAGCGCCAGCTCGCCCACCTGAACGAGGCCGAGCCGGGCCAGGGCAAGGCCCGGCGCCATGCCGCGCGCCCGGGAGAAGAGCGGCAGCCCGCCTTTGAAGTCGAGGGGCTCGATGGTGAGCTCGACGGCGTCGATCAGCCCCGCGGCGGCGAACCAGTCGTGCACCGCCACGCCGCCGAGGATGCCGCAGTTCCAGGCCGCATGAACCGTCGTCGCGCGCGCCACGATCGCGTCGAGGGAAACGCGCGCCGGATCGGCCCAGAGATGCAGGGGATGGCGCCACTCCGGCCCGGCGAAGCTGCCCGTGAAGACGACCCGCCGGCGATCCGGCCGCCAGGCCAGCTCGTGCGTGCGGCGCCCGATGAACGCCCAGTCGAGACCGGCGACGAGGCCACGGAAGTGCCGCTGCTCCTCCCGGGACGCCCAGCCCGCAGGCGACACCCCGTCCGCGGGCGCGATGTACCCGTCCCGACTGGTGACGACGATCAGGGTGAACCGGGATCGATACGGGGCGAGGCCCGACCGCTCCCCGGTCATGCGCGGTGTTCACCCCGCCCGGCCGACCGGCCGGGCCCGGCCCTCAACCCAGGAGGAAGGAGCAGGAGGCGATGATGATCGTCCAGAGCGCCAGACTGGCGGCGACGATGATGAGCTGAGGGTGGGGTGGCGCGCCGTTCGTGGCGCCGATTGGAACGCGCCGCGTGCCCTCGCGCGTGGGCACAGTGCGCATTTGGCCTACCGATCCGTGTCGTTGCAGCATGGTGTTGCCGATGCCTCATCCTTGCGACCTAGCAGCGCAGCTACGCTGCTTTTCTTTTCTTATGATCGAATTGTACCAGAGGCAGGCGAGCCAGGGAAGCGATATTCCACCCACAAGAGAGAAAGTCGGGCGTACGTTAGAAACCATAGGTTGTGGCCGGCGCTTCTGGAGGCCGGCCGGTTCATCGTGTCAATCCCGCACCAGTCGCCAGGCGATCGGGAAAAAGGCGGTTGCGAGCAACAGCTTCGCCGCCTCGGCCGGCAGAAAGGGCAAGACACCGGCCGTAAGCGCCTTTGCCGGGCCGATCAGCAGGGCGAGCCAGGCGGCGCCGAGTGCGAAGATCAGGCAAGTTCCGGCAAGAAACACGCAAAATGCCGAGAGATGGGTGCGGCCGAGCCCCTCGTCGGCGAAATAGCCGACGACCACGGCTGCGACAAAAAATCCCACGAGATAGCCGCCAGTGGGCCCTGCCAGATAGGCGAGACCGGTGCCGGTGGCGAAGACCGGCAGGCCGATGGCACCCTGCGCCAGATAGGTCAGGAGCGTGACGCCGGCGAGCCTGGCACCGTAGGCGGCACCGATGCCGAGGGCCACGAAGGTCTGCATGGTCATCGGCACCGGCCAGAACGGCACCTGGACCCTGGCCGAGACGGCCATGAGAAGCGTGCCGGCCAGCACCAGCACGATCCGGGCGAGAAGACTCTGCGCCGAGCTCGGCCAGAGGGCGGTGGTCAGCGTCGGGTTCATGCTCTGCTGCTCCGAAGGAAGGACGGAAGGCTCATGCCAGATGGCTGCGCCTCTTGTCGAGAATCGCCTGCCGTCGCTCGCGTGCGGAGATGCGGAAGGCCGGCAGGGGGAGCATGGGCGGACGCCGACGAATTGCGTCCGGCCCCGCGGCGGGGGCCTTGGACCTGGTGGAGCCGACCGGGATCGAACCGGCGACCTCTAGAGTGCGATTCTAGCGCTCTCCCAGCTGAGCTACGGCCCCACGGGTCGCGGCTCTATCGGATCGACGGGGGGCGGCTGTCAAGCATCTTGCGCCATCGTTCGTCCGCTCTTCGACGCACCGCCGCCCTTGCCAGCCGAAACGTCGCACCTTACTTGCGTTGCGCCAGCTCTGCCCGCGGCCCCCCGCCCCGCCCGCCGCCCAGCGCCGGAACGACAATGATGGAGGCCCGATGCTCGCCGTCTACAATCTCATCAACACCGTGATCTCGATCTATATCTGGCTGCTGATCGCGATGGTCGTGCTGAACCTCCTCGTGTCGTTCAACATGGTCAACACGGGCAACCGCTTCATCTACACGGTCGGCGATTTCCTCAACCGGATCACCGAGCCCCTCTTGCGGCCGATCCGCAATATCCTGCCCAACCTCGGCGGCATCGACATCTCACCGATGGTGCTGATCCTCGCCCTCTATTTCATCCGCGACCTCGCCTTCCAGTTCCTCGTGCTCTGAATGACGGCGCCCTGGCGGCTCGAGCCGGACCGGGCGATCCTCGAGATCAGGGCCATGCCCGGGGCGCGGGCCGAGCGCGTCGACGGCATCGGCAGGGACGCGCAGGACCGGCTGCATCTGGTGATCCGGCTGCGGGCGCCCGCCGTCGAGGGCAAGGCCAACGCGGCGCTCATCGCCTTCCTCGCGAAACGGCTCGGCTGCCCGCGCTCCCGGCTCGGGCTCATGGCCGGCGCCACGAGCCGGCTGAAGCGGGTCCTCTGGACGGACCCGCCGGCCGACGCGGCGGAACGGCTCGCCGCGCTCCTTCCGGCGTCCGCGGAAAGCGCCGGCGGCTGAGCCGGAGGTTTGCCCCGGGCTTTCGGATGCGCTACCAGCCCATTGGTCGGGCCGGTCGCGGCGCCCGGCCCTTTTCCATGCAACGACGGGGCAGATGATGATGCGCGCATCCGGCAGGACGGCCGATGAGCTTCGCGAGGTCGTTCTCGAGCCGGGCTTCAATCCGCAGGCCGAGGGCTCCTGCCTCGTCCGCTTCGGCAACACCCACGTGCTCTGCTGTGCGACGGTCGAGGAGCGGGTGCCGCCCTTCCTGCGCAACAAGGGCACGGGCTGGGTCACGGCCGAATACGGCATGCTGCCGCGCTCGACCCACAGCCGCTCGCCGCGCGAGGCGGCCCGCGGCAAGCAGGGCGGCCGCACGCTGGAAATCCAGCGGCTGATCGGCCGAGCGCTCCGCGCAGTCACCGACCTCGAGGGCATGGGCGAGCGGCAGATCGTCGTCGACTGCGACGTGCTGCGCGCCGATGGCGGCACCCGCACGGCCTCGATCACCGGCGCCTATGTCGCCCTGCACCAGGCGCTGGCGAAGCTGGTGCGGGACGGCGCCCTGCCCGTCCTGCCGCTGACCGACGCCGTGGCCGCCGTCTCCTGCGGCATCGTCGGCGGCGAGGCCCTGCTCGACCTCGATTACCCCGAGGACAGTGCCGCCGAGGCCGACGCCAATTTCGTCCTGGCCGGCAATGGCGGCATTGTCGAGATCCAGTTCACCGCCGAGCAGAAGCCCCTGCCGGAGGCCGACCTCGCCCGCCTGATGACGCTGGCCCAGGGCGGTATCGCCCGGCTGGTGGCGCTGCAGCGCGCTGCCATCGAGGCCGGCTGAGCCCGTGGCCCGGCGCTTCACCGGGGACACGCTCGTTCTCGCCTCGCACAACCCGGGCAAGCTCCGGGAGCTGCAGGAGCTCCTGGCCGAGCATGGCGTGACCGTCCGCTCCGCCGGCGAACTCGGCCTCGCCGAGCCCGAGGAGACCGAGCCCGACTTCAAGGGCAATGCCGCCCTCAAGGCGCACGCCGCGGCCAGAGCCTCGGGCCTGCCGGCGCTCGCCGACGACAGCGGCCTCGAGGTCATGGGCCTCGACGGCCGGCCGGGCGTGCACTCCGCCCGCTGGGCCGGGCCCGAGAAGGACTTCGCCGCCGCCATGGCCCGGGTCACCGGCGAGCTCGAAGCGCGCTTCGGTGACTGGGAGCGCGCCGACAAACGCGCCGCCTTCGTCAGCGTGCTCTGCCTCGCCTGGCCCGACGGCCACGCCGAGCTCTTCGAGGGCCGCGTTTCGGGCCAGCTCGTCCCCGAGCCGCGGGGCGAGGGCGGCTTCGGCTACGATCCGATCTTCGTGCCCGAAGGCGAGAAGCGAACCTTCGCCGAGCTCTCCCGCACCGAGAAGTCCGCGCTCAGCCACCGCGGCTTCGCCATGCGCGCCCTCCTCGCCGCCGTCTTCCGCTGATTCCCCGAGCCTTGCGCATCGCCGTGCAATCGACCATATCCACGCCCGAGGGGCCGTAGCTCAACTGGGAGAGCGCCTGCTTTGCAAGCAGGAGGTCGTCGGTTCGATCCCGATCGGCTCCACCAATTCTTTCAGCGACATCAACGCTCCGCGAAATTTCATCGAGGGAGCTTGGCCAACGCGGTCTTCGTTTGCTGCAGCAGACACGGCAGTCGCTCGATCCAACGGGTCCAAGAGAAGAACTTCGACGTCTGCGCCTTACGGACAGTCTGGCGGCGCCTGCGTCGGGGCGGAATCGCGGCCGCCCGCGGCGGGCGTTGACACGGGGCAGACCCCTCGATAGCGTCAAAATACAGCAGAAACAGGAGGATGTGCGCCGTGGCCGAGGACAGCAAGGACCACATTTGCTTCGCTGAGCTTGTCGAGCGCGGGCAGTCCGACACCGATCGCCGCACCGTTCTGAAGAACGCGCTCGCCGCGGGTTTCTCGATCGCCGCTCTTGGCAGCATGCTGGCCACCGGCACGGCCTTTCGCCGGGCCGAGGCGGCGGAGGGCGAGGCGCCTTCTGGCCAGCTGATCTTTGCCAATGCCGAGCCGCCGACCTCGAACTACTGGGATCCGGCTGCCGGCTTCGGCCTTGTCGACGAGCAGGTGGCTTCACTCGTGCACGACACGCTGATCGCCTTCGATCAGGACGGTGTGCTGCATCCGAGTCTGGCCACGGCCTGGCAGCGCACAAGCCCGACGACGCTCGAGGCCACGTTGCGCACGGATGCTACATTCCATGATGGTTCGCCGGTGACCGCCGAGGACGTCAAGGCGAGCTATGACCGTCTGGGCATGGGCGAGCTGGCCCAGTCCATGGTGGTCCAGCCCGGCATGACCGCCACGATCAAGGACCCGACGACGATCGAGATCGCGACGGCCGAGCCGTTCGGCCCGCTCGAGAACGCCATGGCCTTCATCAAGATTCTGAAGAAGGCGGACATCGAGAATCCCGACAACTGGAAGGAGCGGGCGATGGGCAGCGGCCCCTACCGTTTCGTCTCCTACAGCGAGGGCGACGTCACGCTCGAGGCGAATACCGATTACTGGGGCGAGGTGCCCAGGATCGAGACCGTCATCTTCCGCTATATCGAGGACGGCCAGGCGCGGATCAACGCGCTGCTGAGCGGCCAGGTCGACATCATGACCCGCGTCTCGGCCGAGGATCTCGGCCGTGTCGAGGGCAATGCCGAGTTCCAGGTGCACGACGTCTCGCCGCCGGCGCAGATCATCGCCATCCTGCAGCACAATGGCCCGCTCGCCGACGTACGGCTGCGCCAGGCCATCGCCCATGCGGTGGACCGCCAGGCCATCGCCCAGAGCATCATGAACGGTGTCAACCCGGTGGCATTCTCGAGCCTGCCGACGACCATGCCGCTCTACGAGCCGCTCGAGCCCGAGTTCGCCTACGATCTCGAACGGGCGCGGGCGCTGCTCGACGAGGCCGGTCATGCCGACGGGATCGACCTCACCATGGCGACGACCACGCTGGTGCCCAACCAGCTGCAGATCGACCAGGCGATCGCCGCCTCCCTGCAGCAGATCGGCATCAACGTCGGTCTCGAGCGGCTCGAGGTCGGCGCCTTCCGCAGCTCCTACAACACTTACGACGTGTCGCTGAACACGCTGGCCTCGTTCAACAACGACGCGGATTTCATCCTCGGGCTCTACACCGGCGGTGCCGGTGCCGCGATCTGGCACTTCGAGGACGAGACCTACAACGCGCTCCACGCCGCCCAGCGCTCCGCGATCGGCGACTCGCGACCGGCGGCGGTCACCGATGCCGCCCGCTACCTCTGGGAGAACCAGGCGACGCTCTATCTCTCCGACGAGATCTGGTACACGATCGTCAACAATCGGGTGAAGGACTATCGCCGGGCCCCGCTGGTCGGCGAGAACCTGGTGCCGCAAGCTTCGGTGGGTTGAGGGCCTGTCGGAGGAGTCTTCTCGCCAGTCCGATGATGAGAGTACGCAGGTTACCGCGGCGGTGACGCGGGCGAGCACTGTCGGTGCCGATGCCGGTCTGGTGTTGCGGGGATTGATCGAGGCGGCAGGCCTGCCGTTCCTGCAGAGCCTGGGCCGACCCAACCAGCACAGTGATCCCTTCTGGGCGCCGGCCGTGGTCGATCGCCTGCTGCCGGGGCGTTCCCCCCTCGACGCCACGGTGCTGGGCCTCTTTCTCGCCGGCCGCTCGCTGGATGCCGAGGCCGTCGGGACGGCGCTCGGCGACGCCACGACGGCGTTGCTGATCGATGCCGGCCTGCTCGTGCCGACGGCCGGCGAGTTGCGGTCGCCGCATCTCCTGGTGAGCTATCTCAACCGCCATGTGCTGGCAGCACCCCCACCGGCCCATCCGAATTTTTCGCCCGAACAAGCGCCTTATTGCGGCCCCGAATCGCTCTGGTATGCACGGCTTGTCGCATTGCGCGGCCCGTACAGGCGGGCACTCGACCTCTGCACCGGCACCGGCCTGATCGCGATGCTGCCCGCTGCCGAGAGCGTGGTCGCGGTCGACCTCGATCCGCTGGCCCTGGTGGTCGCGGAGACCAATCTGGCGCTCAACCTGGCGCATCATGTGGAGCTTCGTCAGGGTGATCTGTTCGCCGGTCTCGAAGGCGCCACGTTCGATCTCGTCACCGCCAACCCGCCGTTCCTGCCCGCGGCGCCCGACGGCCGGCTGCCCCTTTGCGGCAGCGGCGGCCGGCGCGGCGACGAGTTGCTGCAGCGGCTTCTGCTCGGCGCCGCCGACCACCTCGCCCCCGGCGGCGAGGCGCTCATCTATGCCGAGGGCTTCGGCGACGCGCGCGGCCCGGCGGTCCTGTCGCGCATGGAGGACTCGCCGCTCTCGCCAGTCCACGACTATCACTGCCTGATCGGCGCCACCCAGAGCGGCGAGCGCGCCACGATGAATCTGATCCGGGTCTGGCAACGGCTGGGCTGCGACGAAGAAGCTGCATGGAGGCACTGGCGTCAGCTGGCGCCGACCCTGGCCACGACCCACTACCACCATTGCCTCTGGCGCATCGTTCACGGCAGCGGGCAGGTGACCGCGCAACGGATGTACGTCGCGTGAGGGGCTACGTGGTCGGCCGGGTGCTGCAGTCGGTCCTCATCGTGGTGCTGATCACGATCACCGTCTTCGTGCTCATGCGGCTGAGCGCGGGCGATCCGGCGCGCATTCGTGCGCCGGTCTTCGCCCGGCCCGATGTCGTCGAGCAGTACCGCCGGGACTTCGGCGTCGACCGGACCATCGTCGAGCAGCTGGCGAGCTTCGTCGGCGGTGCGGTCAGGGGCGATCTCGGCCAGTCCTTCCGCTTCCAGGCCCCGGTGACCGAGCTCGTCGCGCGCGCCTTCCCCCGCACACTCCTGCTCGCCGCCATGGCGCTGGCGATATCGCTCCCCCTGGCGGTCCTGTTGGGCAGCCTCGCAGCACGGTGGCCCAACTCGGCCTTCGCTACAGTCTCCTCGATGATCGCGGCACTCGGCCAGTCCGTCCCGGTCTTCTGGTTCGGGCTGATCCTGGTGCTCTTCCTTGCCGTGACCTGGCCGATCCTGCCGGCCGGCGGCTTCGAGGGTGCGGCGAGCCTGATCCTGCCGGCGACGGCGATCAGCCTCTCGATCCTGCCGACGCAGTTGCGCGTGCTCCGCGCCGCGATGGAGGCGACGCTGCGGCAGGAGTTCATTCGCACCGCCCGGGCCTTTGGGATCGCCGAGCGACGCATCCTGATGGTCTATGCGCTCCGCAACGCGGCACTGCCGCTGATCACCGTCATCGGTGTTGATGTCGGCTATCTCCTGGGCGGCGTCATCGTCGCCGAGGTGGTGTTCAACTTCCCGGGCATCGGCCAGCTAGCCCTGGTGGCGCTTAATGCCCGCGACTACCCCCTGATCCAGGGCGTGACGATCGTCACCGCCTCCACCTTTGTCGTGGTTAACCTCCTGATCGACCTGCTCTACGGCCTGATCGATCCGCGCATCCGCCTGGAGCGACAATGAACATCCTCGCCATCGGCGCCCATCCCGACGATCTGGAGCTGCTTTGCGCCGGCACGCTGGCCCTCTACGCCGCGGCCGGCCACAAGATCTTCATGGCGGTCGCCACCAATGGCAATGTTGGCACGCCGGACCTTTCGAGGGACGAGATTCGCGCCATCCGCAAGGCCGAGCAGGAGGCGTCATGCGCCATCATCGGCGCCGAGTTGATCTGGATGGATTTCGACGACGAGTGGCTGTTCAATGACCGGCCGACGCGCAGCGTCTTCCTTGACGCCATCAGGCAGGCGGCACCGGACGTCATGTTCGTCCACGCGCCGACCGACTATCATCCCGACCACCGGATCTCGGGCCAGATCGCCGAGGATTGCCGCATTCCGGCGGCCGTCCGTCTGGTCGAGACGAAGCTGCCCCAGGCACCCAGGGTGCCACACATGTTTCGCATGGACACGATTGGCGGGGTGGAGTTCGAGCCGGAAGCCTATGTCGACATCACCCGCGTCATCGACATCAAGCGGCGCATGCTGGCCTGCCACGAGAGCCAGGCCGGCTGGCTCGAGGCGCTCTATGACCTAAGTCCGGTCGAGATGATGGAGTTCATCGGCCGGCAGCGCGGTCTGGTCGCCGGCTGTGCGTTCGCCGAGGGGTTCGCCGAAGTGAAGACCTATCCGCGCACCGGCTCGCAGTCCCTCCTGCCGGTCGCGGGCTGAGCCATGGCGCTGGCGGTCTCATCCCTGCCGGACCGGCCTCGTGAGCGCAACCCGTCGCTCTGGCTCGGCTGCCTGCTGCTGGCGTTCCTGATCGCGACGGCGGCATTCGCCCCGCAACTGGCCGGCAGCGATCCGACCGCCGTCGATCTGGCGGCCGTGCGTCAGCCACCTTCGTGGGTCCATCCGCTGGGCACGGACGGCGTCGGCCGCGATGTCTTCTCCCGCGTGCTCTATGGCGGCAGGATCTCGCTGGTCGTGGCAGGGCTCGGCATGCTGGGCTCGCTCCTCGTCGGCACGGCGACGGGCCTCCTTGCCGCCTTCGGGGGGCGCTGGGTCCGCCTCGCGGTCGAGCGCGCGATCGACGTGCAGCTGGCCTTTCCCTACGTCCTGATGGCGATTGCGATCACGAGCGCGGTCCGCCCGTCGATCCCGGTCCTGATCCTGCTCATGGTGCTCGCCGGCTGGGCCGGTGCGGCACGGGTCGTCCGCAGCATCGCCCTTCAGGAGCACGCCAAGGACTATGTCAAGGCGGCCGAGCTGATCGGCGCCTCCCGGCTGCGCATAGCGCTCCTGCACGTCTTTCCGAGCGTCCTGCCGAGCGTGGTCGTGCTGGCTGCGATGCAGATGGCGGCCATGATCGTCTTCGAGTCGACGCTTTCGTTCCTCGGCATGGGCATCCAGCCGCCGACGCCGTCCTGGGGCGGGATCATGCTGGAGGGCAAGGAATTCATGACCACGTCCTGGTGGCTGACGGTGCTGCCCGGACTGGCGATCGTCATCACGTCGCTCAGCCTCGTCCTGATCGGCGACGGGCTGCAACGGCGGCAGCGCGCGAGCCGGGCGGCGATCGACGCATGAGCGATGCGGCTCAGTTGCGCCTGGACTCGCTCTCGGTCACCTTCCCGGCCGGCGCGGCCCGCGTGCCCGTCGTGCACGATGTCTCCCTCACCCTGCCTGAAGGGCGCTGCCTCGCCATTGTCGGGGAGTCCGGCTCAGGCAAGTCGATGTGCTGCCAGACCCTGCTCGGCATCGTGCCCGAGCCGGGCGAGGTCAGCGGCAAAGGTCTGTTCTGGCAGGGCGAGAACCTCCTGGATGCTTCCCCCGAGCGCTGGCGGAACCTGCGCGGGGCCGAGATCGCCATGGTCTTCCAGGATCCTACTGCGGCCCTGAACCCCCTGATGGCGATCGGCCGGCAGATCGAGGACGTCATCGTGGCGCACCACGGGGGCACGCGGCGGGCGGCCCGGCTGCGTGTGGTCGAGGTCCTGCGCGAGGTCGGCTTTCCCGATCCCGAGCAGCGCTACGGGGCGATCCCGGCCGAGCTTTCCGGTGGCCTTCGCCAGCGTGTCGCCATTGCGCTCGCCCTCGCCTGCCGACCGAGGCTGATCGTTGCCGACGAGGCGACGACCAATCTCGATGTCTCGATTCAGGCGCAGATCATCGACCTGTTGCGCGATCTGAAAACACGGCTCGGCATCGCAATCATCTTCGTCACCCACGATCTTGGCCTCGCCGCCGAGATCGCCGACGACGTGATGGTGATGTATGCGGGCCATGCGGTCGAGTACGGGCCCGTGCGCCACGTTCTCGATCAGCCCTGCCACCCCTACACGATCGGTCTTCTGCGCTCGGCGCCGACGCTGGACAGCCGGCGCAGTGAGCCGCTGCAGCCGATTCCCGGCCAGACCCCACCACTCGCGACGATCGGCGCCGGGGCGCCTTTCCGCAGCCGCTGTCCGGTCGTCGTCGAGGGCGTCTGCGATCGCGAGAAGCCGGGCTGGACGTCTTGTGGACCAGGTCATCGGGTCGCCTGCCATCGTTTCGCCCTGGGCGGTCGGGATGCCGTGCGGTGAGCGCCTTCCTCGAGGCTGTCGAAATCGTCAAGCGGTTCGAGGTCCGGCGAGGCGGCCGCCGGCAGGCAATCAACGCTGTCAACGACGTGTCGCTGGAAGTCCGCCGGGGCGAGACCGTAGGTCTGGTCGGTGAGTCCGGCTGTGGCAAGACCACGCTCTCGCGCATCCTCGTCGGCATCGAATCGGCAAGTGGTGGAAGCGTGCTGCTAAATGGCCGGCCGATGACAAGCCGGCGCGACTGGCGAACGCTCCGGCGCCGCGTCCAGTATGTCTTCCAGGACCCCTATACGTCGCTTTGCCCGACCATGCGGGTCGGCCAGGCCCTGCTCGAACCGCTGGCCATCCACCGCATCGGCGAGCGTCGCGAGCGACCGGAACGGGTGCGGCGTACGCTGGAGCTTGTCGGTCTCTCACCGCAGACGCTCGGTCGGTTGCCGGCGCAGTTGAGCGGCGGCCAGCGCCAGCGGGTGAGCCTCGCACGCGCGCTGATGCTCGAGCCCGAGCTGATGATCTGCGACGAGATCGTCTCCGGCCTCGATGTCTCGGTCCAGGCGCAGGTCTTGACCCAGCTCACCGCGTTGCAGGAGCGTCTCGGCCTCGCCTTGCTGTTCATCTCCCATGACCTCCGGGTCGTGCGCTACCTCGCGGACCGCGTCGCGGTGATGTATCTCGGCCAGATTGTCGAGGAGGGGCCGGTCGACGCCGTGTTCGACAACCCCCAGCATCCCTATACGAGAGCTCTCCTCGCCGCCATTCCCGACCACTCCCGGCGGCGCGGGACGCATGCAGTACGGACGCTGCCGGGCGAGCCGACGGATCCCGCCGACCGGCTGCAGGGGTGCTGCTTCGCCGACCGTTGTCCGATCGCCGAGCCAGCCTGCCGGACCGAGCAGCCGCCGGTCGTCGAGAGCGAAGCGCATGCCGCCCGCTGCCGCCTCGCCTGGCGCGACACCGCCCAGCCTCCGCAACGTCCCGACCCGTCGCCGGGCCGTTAGCGGGCGACCGTCAGTCAGGCGATGGGCCGTTAGCGGGCGACCGTCAGTCAGGCGATCAAAGGTCGGTTTTGCCGAACGCCGCTACCTTGGCGCAAGCGGCGGCTGACCGGCCTGCGTCATCTCCACCTCCGCCCCGGCGTATACCGGACCGCGACGCCGGCGATGGCGCCCCGCGGCCGCTTCACGCGAGGTTGCCGAGCCGGACGGCGGCGACCTGCGCCTGCAACGCGAGCTCCATCACCTTGAAGCAGTGCGCCTGGTCCATTGCCGTGGCGGTGCGGTCGCGCACGTCGGCGACCAGCCGGCTGTAATAGGGCAGAGGATGATCGGCGCAGTCGATGTGCTCGACCTTGTTCTTGTCGACGACGAAGAGGTGGCTGGTGCCGTCGCGGCCGGCGATGTCGACATATTTGCGCAGCTCGATATAGCCCTCGGTGCCCAGCACGGTGAGCCGGCCGTCGCCCCAGGTCGGCAGGCCGTCCGGCGTGTACCAGTCGACCCGGATGTAGCCGTGCGCGCTGTCGCTGCGCAGCACCAGCTCGCCGAAATCCTCGAGGCCGGGGTCCTCGGGGTTGGCGTAGTTGGCGACGCTCGCGCTCACCACCTCGGCGTCGGTCGAGCCGGTGAAGAGGAGGAACTGGTCGATCTGGTGGCTGGCGATGTCGGTCAGGATGCCGCCATAGGCCGCGCGGTCGAAGAACCAGTCGGGCCGCAAGTGCCGGTTCAGGCGGTGCGGGCCCATGCCGAGCGTCTGCACCACCCGGCCGATGCGCCCTGCCCTGATCAGCTCGGCCGCCTTCTCGACGGCCGGCACCTCGAAACGCTCGGAATAGTTGACCGACCAGATGCGCCCGGTCCCGGCGACCGTCGCCTCGAGTGCCCTGAGCTGCTCGAGGGTCGTGCAGCCCGGCTTGTCGGTCATCACGTCCTTGCCGCGCTGCATCGCCTCGATGGCGATGCCGGCACGTTCCCGCGGCACGGCGGCGGTGACGACGAGCTGCACCTCGGGGTCGTCGAGCAGCCGCCTCGGGTCGTCGACGGCCGGAAGGTCGGGGAAGCGCTCGATGAAGCCCTCGAGCGGCTGCGGCCGGCCATCCGTCCAGTAGCCGGCGCATTCGCAGCCGAGTTCGAGCAGACGGCCCACCTGTTCGAAGATGTGGCGATGGTCGAGCCCGATGGCAGCGAACTTCAGCATTGATCCCCGTTCCGCAAAGTCGGCCAGTGACCCGGCCGCCATGAGGCCAGCCCGGCATGAGTGAGGCTGCATCATGGCGTCGGCCGCTCGCCGGCGCCAGAGCGAGCCGGGCGGTCGCCGATGCGGATCCCCGGGCAGACACGGCCTGGCGCTCGCGGATCGCGACCGACCCACTGCACCGGTCAGGACGGGCGGTCGGCCGACGCCCGGTAGCGGTTGAGCGCGCCGAGCGCCGAGCGGCCGGCCGGCATGGCGACCTTGGCAGCGGCGACGGCCCCCCTGAGGTCGCCATCGTTCGCCAGCTCGTGGACGGTCGCGACCCGGGCCGCGAAGTCCAGCGCACCGAACATGGGTGCTATGCCCTTCAGCACATGGCTGGCACGCGCCACCTTTTCGCCCTCGCCCTGCTCGCTGCCCTTCGCCAGGGCATCGAGCTCGCGCTCCAGATCCTTCATGGCCTGGTCGAGGGCCGCGGTGAAGGTGGCCTCGCCGAGCTCGTCACGCAGGGTATCCAGCACCGCTCGATCGAGCGGGCCGGCCGGCGCGGCCCGCTCATCTTCCGGCGCGCCAGTGCCGGCAACCGTTCCGGCCACCAGCGGTGCCAGCGCCGTCCGCAAGGACTTTGGGCTGAGCGGCTTGGTCACGGTGCCGTCGAAGCCGCTCGCGGCGAAGTTCGCGGCATCCTCCGCGCTCGCATAGGCGGTGGTGGCGAGGATCGGGATGCGCGAGCACGGCGCGTCGAGGCCGCGAATGCGCATCGTCGCGCCGATGCCGTCCAGGACGGGCATCGAGATGTCCATCAGCACGCAGTGGTAGGGCCGGCTCTGGACCGCATCGACGGCCTCGAGACCGTTGGCGACGACGTCGACGGTGCAGCCGAGCCGGACCAGCATGGCGCGCACCACGATCTGGTTGGTGCGATTGTCCTCCGCCACCAGTATTCTGGGCGCATTGCCGTCGGCACAGACGAGCTGGCCCGTGTCGTCCTCACTGGCGTTCGCCGCCGGCGTCGCTGCCGAGGCGGGCAAGGGAACGTCGAACCAGAAGCTGCTGCCGTCGCCGGGCGAGCTGGCAAAGCCCACCGTGCCGCCCATGAGCTCGGCCAGCCGGCGGGTGATGGCCAGCCCGAGGCCGCTGCCGGTCCCCCTTTGCCGCGGGCCGGAGCGGACCCGCTCGAACGCCTTGAACACGCGGCCGTGCGACTCGGCGGGAATGCCGATGCCGGTGTCGTCGACGCGAAAGCGGAGCCAGCCCGGCTGCTCCGGCGACGGCGCCACGGTGCAGCGGATCTCGCCGGTGTCGGTGAACTTGAACGCATTGTTCACGTAGTTCATCAACATCTGCCGCAGGCGCCCGGCGTCGCCGAGCAGGACCGGCGGCACCCCGGCGCCGATCTCGTGGCGGAGCGTGATGGCCTTGGCCGTGATCTGCGGCCGCCAGATGCCGAGCACGCTGTCGAGCAGCGTCGCGACGTTGAAGGGCCGCGGCTCGAGCGTGATGCGGCCGGCCTCGATCGACGATACGTCGAGGATGTCGTTGAGCAGGTCGAGGAGCGCGCTGCCGCTCTGCCGGGCGAGGTCGACATAGCGCTGGCATTCGGGGTCCAGGTTCATGCCGGCGAGCAGGGACAGCGTGCCGAGCACGCCGTTCAGGGGTGTGCGGATCTCGTGGCTCATGGTGGCGAGGAAGTCGGACTTGGCCTCGTTCGCCGCCTCCGCCTCGTCCCGCGCCCGCACCAGCGCCTCCTCGACCTGGCGCAGCTCGGTGACGTCCTGCACGGTGCCGCTGACCTGCACGGGGTCGCCATCCGCCGAGAAGTCGACCCGGCCCTGGCCGAGCAGATGGCGGACGGCGCCGTCGGTGCGGACGATGCGGTGGCGGATCGTGAAGCTGGAGCTCTCCCGGCCATTGCGCCGGCGCATGGCTCGCCCGATGGCCCGCCGGAGCAAGGGGCGATCCTCCGGGACGACGCGCGCGAGATAGCGCCGCCGGTCCAGAGGCGCATCCGGCCCGAGCCCGAGAATCTCCGAGACCTGCTTCGACCAGAAGAGCTTGCCCTGATAGGGCTGCCAGGACCAGCTGCCGAGCCGCGCGATCTTCTGGGCGACGGCGAGGTTGGCCTCGCTCTCGCGCAGGGCGCGCTCGGCGGCCTGGCGCCGCCCGATGTCGCGCATGAAGGCGGTGAAGTAGCGTTTGCCGTTGGCCTCGACCTGCGTGACGGCGAGCTCGACCGGCACCTCCGAGCCGTCCTGGCGCAGCGCCGTGACCTCGATCCGTCGGTTCAGCACGTTGTTCTCGCCGGTCGCCAGATAGCGCTTCATCCCCTGGCGATGCGCGGCGCGGTACTGATGCGGGATGATGGTCTCGGCGAGGGTCCGCCCCAGAACCGCCGATCGGTCGAACCCGAAGATGCGCTCGGCGGCCGCGTTGTACTCGATGATGCTCCCCGCCTCGTCGATCGTGACGACGGCGTCCATGGCCATCTCGAGAACGGCGCGGCGCAGCGCCTCGAGCTCGGCCAGCTCCCGTTCGCGCTGCTTGAGCTCCGAGATGTCGACGCGAATGCCGACTGTGCCGCCGTCGCGGGTCTTGCGTTCCTCGATGCGAACCCAGCGGCCGTTCGGCAGGGCCTGCTCGATCGACCCCTGCGGGTTGCGGTGCTGGGCCAGCCGTTCCGCGACCCACGCTTCCTCGCGCCCCTCGGCCGCCGGGTATTGCCCGCGGCTGATGCCGGCGCGCACGATCTCCTCGAACGTGGAGCCGACCTCGACCGTCTGGCCGGTCTCCCGGTAGACGTTCCGATAGCGTTCGTTGCAGAGCACGAGGCGATCGTCGCGGTCGAAGAGGACGAATCCGTCCGAGACGGCCTCGATCGCATCCCTCAGCAGGCCCTCCGTCGCGGCCGCCCTGGCGGCGGCGCTTCGGGCACGGCGCGAGGCGAGGAGGAGGAACACGGTCATCGCGGCACCGCTCGCCATGAGACCGACGAACGATACGGTGAGGACCACGATGGCAGTGTATTCGTGGTCCGCATAAGCCTGCAGCCGCGCTTCTTCACGATGCATCAGGCCCACGGATGTCGACCATGCCTCGGCGTTCAATGTCGTGAGCGTGCCGAGGGCTGCGGCATGATCGATCGTCGCATCGGGTCCAAGCGCGGTGTCGAGCGCCTCGAAGCCCTGCACCAGACGCTCGCGCGCCGCCGCGAGTTCCGGATCCTCGCTCATCAGCTGGCCGATCTCGCCCGCCTGAAGGATGCCGAGACGCGACCAGGCAACATCCAGTCGCTCGCGGATCGCCGCGTCGGACGCCGGCTGCTGCACGGCATTCTCGAGCCTGAGCAGCTCCTGGACGAGCTGAGTGGCCGCCCAGATCGAGTTCTCGTGCAGCCGGTTCCGCGCTTCCGCCGCCACGTCCAGCAGGTTCACGAGGGCCGCCGTCAGGCTTACCGCGAAGCCGATCAGCGCAAGCGCGACGCCGAAGGAGCGCAGCCTGGCGGCGATCATTTAACGAACCGACAGGCTCTGCAACTGCCAGATCCAGCGATTGTTGTAGGCCTGCGTCTGCAGGGCCGGATGGTCGTCGCGCGGATAGACGATCCAGATCGGGCCCTTGTCACGCCGCGACAGAGGTTCTCCGTCCATTTCGAGCGCCAGGATCACGTCATACGTGTCGAAGTCGGCCATGGGGATGGAGACCCAGTAGTCGTTCAGCGCGCGTGCCTCGACCTCGGTGCCGGCAGCCCCGGCGGCGGCCAGCACCTCGCGGACGAGGGGTCCCTTGAAGACGGGCGCGCCGTCCGTCCAGGCGGTGCTGGTGCGGACCTCGATCTGCGGCATGGCTTCCAGCGTTGCCCGATCCATCTCGACGCCGGCTTCATGCGCCGGGCTCTCGACGGACAGGATGATCGGGCCGCTCGGCTGATCGCTTCCGGTTGCCGCAGCGGCCGGATAGCCGACCAGGGCGACGAGCATCGCAAGGGCGATCGGCAGGCGGCGAGTGAGCATCGCAGTCTCCAGTCGAGGGCCGGGTTCGCATTATAGCCGGAGAAGCGGCCGGCGCACGGCCTCCAGCGCGCCGGACACCGCAATTCGCGCCAGCGGGCGCCAGTCCGGTTACACAGCAGCAAGCAAGAACCCCGCCATCATGCCAACACGTTGAATCGACACGATTTACATGAAGATGGCGGTCACCCATTTCGCAACTTGCATGTCATTTTGCGATGCGCAATGCCTGACCCGGGTCCGCCCGGAAGCTCTGCAGCTCTAGCCCCGGCGGTTGCCACGGGTCGGTGCGGGCGCGCGCCGGGCCGCCGCGACCGTCAGCCCGACCTCGCGGACGATGTCGGCGATCTGCGCGAACTGGCCCGTCAACGGGTTGCTCTTGCGCCAGGCCATGCCGATCGTCCGCCGCGGATGCGGCGGGCCGAGACGGGCGATGGAGACCGCGGCCGAGCGGGTCTCGATCGGCACGGCCATCTCCGGGATCAGGGTCACGCCGATGCCGGCGCCGACCATCTGCACGAGCGTGGTGAGCGAGCTGCCCTCCATCAGGTCGCGCGGCACGCTCGGCGACATCCGGCAGAAGGACAGGGCCTGCTCGCGAAAACAGTGCCCCTCCTCGAGCAGGAGGAGCCGCATCTCGCGCAGCATCTCCGGGTCCGGCACCGGCTTCTCTGCATCCGCGAACGGTCGCACCAGGACGAACTCCTCCTCGAAGAGCGCATGCTCGTTGAGGGCGGGCTCGGAGACGGGCAGCGCCACGATGGCCGTATCCAGCCGGCCCTTGACGAGATCCTCGACCAGCCGCTGCGTGATCGCCTCGCGCGGGCGCAGGTCGAGGCCGGGAAAGCGCTCGGCCAGGCGCTTGATCACGGCCGGCAGCAGATAGGGACCGACGGTCGGGATGACGCCGATCCGCAGCCGGCCGGCGAGGGCGCTGTGCGACGAGCGAGCGAGGTCATCGAGCTCGTCCACGGCGCGTAGGATGTCGCGCACGCGGAGCGCGAACGCCTCGCCCAGACTGGTGAGCCGGATCTGCCGCGTGCCCCGCTCGACCAGCGGGGTGCCCAGGATCTCCTCCAGCTCCTTGATCTGCAGCGAGAGCGCCGGCTGCGAGATCGCGCAGGCCTCGGCGGCGCGGCCGAAATGCCCGTGCTGGGCCAGCGCCTCGAAATAGCGGAGCTGCTTCATCGAGATGTTCGTCATAAGAGCGGCCTATCGCAGCAA
This sequence comes from uncultured Geminicoccaceae bacterium, assembly GCA_964528705.1. Classification (GTDB taxonomy): domain Bacteria; phylum Pseudomonadota; class Alphaproteobacteria; order Geminicoccales; family Geminicoccaceae; genus SLRI01. The sequence continues at coordinate 1,814 of CAZGUW010000043.1, read as the reverse complement.
TTAGAAAATACAAATTTTCATTATCACAATTCCAAGTTATGCCTGCCCCGTAATCGGGGGGTGCGCATGCGCGGGGAGCGATCCCGCGACCGCCGGGTCGAATGGCAGGACGTGCATCTGTCGGCCCTCCACAACGCGAAATCATTGTCGGAGAGCACTATGGGCGCAACCTACACGGATCTGGCCGGCAAATGCCCCGTGATGCACGGTGCCAACACCGCCGGGGCCATGTCGAACACGAGCTGGTGGCCGCGGTCCCTCAACCTGGACATCCTCCACCAGCACGACACCAAGACCAACCCGATGGACAAGGGCTTCGACTATCGGGTCGAGGTCAAAAAGCTCGACTACGAGGCGGTGAAGCGTGACCTGCTCGCGCTCATGACCGACAGCCAGGACTGGTGGCCCGCTGACTGGGGGCACTATGGCGGGCTGATGATCCGCATGGCCTGGCACTCGGCCGGCACCTATCGCATCGCCGACGGCCGCGGCGGCGGCGGCACCGGCAACCAGCGCTTCGCTCCGCTCAACTCCTGGCCCGACAATGTCAGCCTCGACAAGGCGCGGCGGCTGCTCGGGCCGGTCAAGAAGAAGTACGGCAACAGGCTGAGCTGGGCCGACCTCATGATCCTCGCGGGCAACATCGCCTACGAGTCGATGGGGCTCAAGACCTTCGGCTTCGCCTTCGGCCGCGAGGACGTCTGGCATCCCGAGAAGGACATCTACTGGGGTGCGGAGAAGCAGTGGCTGGCGCCGAGCGACGAGCGCTACGGCAATGTCGAGGATCCCTCGACGATGCAGAACCCGCTTGCCGCCGTGCAGATGGGCCTGATCTACGTCAACCCGGAGGGCGTCAACGGCCAGCCCGATCCGATGAAGACGGCGGCGATGATCCGCGAGACCTTCGCCCGCATGGCGATGAACGACGAGGAGACCGTGGCGCTCACCGCCGGCGGCCACACCGTCGGCAAGACCCACGGCAACGGTGATGCCGGCGCGCTCGGCGCCGACCCCGAGGGCGTCGACGTCGACCAGATGGGCCTCGGCTGGGCCAACCCGGGCCAGACCGGCAAGGGCCGCTACACCGTCACGAGCGGTATCGAGGGCGCCTGGACCACGCACCCGACGAAGTGGGACATGGGCTATTTCGACATGCTGCTGGACCACGAGTGGGAGCTCCGGAAGAGCCCCGCCGGTGCCTGGCAGTGGGAGCCCGTCGCCATCGCCGAGGAGGATCGGCCGGTCGACGTCGAGGACCCCTCGATCCGCTGCAACCCGATCATGACCGACGCCGACATGGCGATGAAGGTCGACCCGACCTACCGGGCGATCATGGAGCGCTACCGTGCCGACCCGGCGCTGTTCGACGACGCCTTCGCCCGGGCCTGGTTCAAGCTGACCCATCGCGACATGGGCCCGAAGGTCCGCTACATCGGCCCGGACGTGCCCGCCGAGGACCTGATCTGGCAGGATCCGGTGCCGGCCGGCCCGACCGGCTACGACGTGGCGGCCGTCAAGTCGGCCATCGCCGCGAGCGGCCTCTCGCTCAGCGACATGGTCACGACCGCCTGGGACAGTGCGCGCACCTATCGCGGCTCCGACATGCGGGGCGGCGCCAATGGCGCGCGCATCCGTCTCGCCCCGCAGAAGGACTGGGAGGGCAACGAGCCGGCCCGGCTGGCGCGGGTTTTGCGCGTGCTCGAGGGCATCGCCGCACAGCACGGCGCCAGCATCGCCGACGTGATCGTGCTGGCCGGCAATGTCGGCGTGGAGCAGGCGGCGAAGGCCGCGGGCTTCGACGTGGAGGTGCCGTT
>CAZGUW010000042.1:0-24934 GCA_964528705.1 uncultured Geminicoccaceae bacterium | reverse complement strand
TCAGTTCGGGTAGGCGTTGGGCTTGGACGACCAGTCGAGATAGGCCTCGCGCTGGGCGTCGACGCCGACCCGCTCGGTGATCGCGTCCCACTGGGCGGCGATGTCGTCGAGGATGGTCTGCGGGTCCTCGCCGGCCCAGAGCCTGGAGATGCCCTGGCGCAGCGCCTCCTCGTAGCGGTCGGTCTGCAGGAGCGAGAGGTCGAGGATGCCGCTCACGGCACCGGCCTGCAGAGCCTCGAGATATTGCGGCGCCTCCGGCCAGCGCGACTGGTACTCCTCGCTGGTGAAGTGGCTGTCGCGGAACGGGTCGCGCAGCGCGTAGGGCAGCTGCACCCGCTCGATGCTCACGTCCTCGGAGTTGAGCCACTGGATGAAGAGGTAGGCCGCTTCCTTGTTGTTCGAATCGGAGGAGACGGCGAGCGAGAAGCCGGAGGCGAGCTGCGGATGGCCGCCCGGCGTCAGGGCATAGCCGACCTTGCCGGCGATCTGCGACTTGGGGACCCACGAGAAGGCCTCCTGGTCGAGACCGTAGCCGGCGGCCCAGCGGCCATAGGGTGGCCAGGAGATGGTCATCGCCGTGTCGCCCTGGAGGAAGGCGGCGAGGTTCTCGACGAAGCCCCAGGTCTCCACGCCGGGCGGCATGCACTTGTTCTCTTCCAGCATGCTCTCGAAGACGGCGAGCCCGGCCTCGCTATTGACCGTGGCCTGCATCGTCTCCGGATCGAAGAACTTGCCGCCCTCGATGCGAAAGCGCTCCTGGAACATCTGCTGCGCGTAGGGCGGGTCGCGGAAGAGGCCGGCACCGTAGGGAGCGCCGCCGGTGTGCTCGGTGATGAAGCAGGTGACGTCGTAGAACTGCTGCCAGTCCGTCGGCGGCACCGGCAGGTCGTAGCCCTTGGCCTCCTTGAAGGCGGCCTGGATATCGGGGTCGCCCAGCACATCGGTGCGATAATAGAAGACGAAGACGTCGCCGTCGTCGGGCAGACCGTAGATGGTGTCGCCCACCAGCATCTGGTTGTCGCGGTAGACGGGGGCGATGGTCTGCAGCTCGTCGCGGTAGCCGAACTCGTCGACATAGGCGTCGAGCGGCTCGAGGGCGCCGGCGCGCGCGAGGTCGGCCATCCAGGACGGGATGACGTTGAGCGCATCATAGGCCCCGGTGCCGGCGCGATGCTCCTGCAGGATCTTCGTGAACATCTCGGCCGTCGGCACCTCGATGACCTTGACGTCGATGCCGGTCAGCTCCTTCCACTTCGGCCCCGAGAAGTTCAAGGGATCGAGCGCCTGCAGTCCCGCTTCCCAGACGATCGTGATCTCGGTGCCGGAATACTGCTTGGCCGCCTCGACGGCGCGTTCCGCCGCCGACTGGGCGAGCGCCGGCAAGCTCGCCAGGATCGCCGTGGCGCTCACCGCCGTGGCGAGGATGGTTCTGCGAATCATTTTTCTGCCTCCCTTCTGACCCGGCCGAACTCAGCCGGCGAAGCTCTTGCCCAGAGCCGCGAGCTTGGCCTGCCAGCCCGCACGCTCGGTGATCTCGCGATTGACGATGCCGCGCGGCACCTCGCCCCGCATCATGGCGAGCACGGCGGTGACGTCCGCAGCGCCGATCCCGGCGAAGCACTCGTCCGTCCAGCAGAGCGAGTGCGGGGCGAGGATGACGTTGTCGAGGGTGGTGATCGGCTCGCCCGCTGGTGTCGGCTCCGCCTCGAAGACGTCGAGCCCCGCACCGGCGATGCGCTTCGCCTTCAGGGTCTCGTAGAGCGCCTGCTGGTCGACGACCGGGCCGCGGGCGGTGTTGATGATGTAGGCCGTGGGCTTCATCAACGCGAGGCGCTCGGCATTGACGATGTGCCGGGTCTGCTCGTTGAGCGGGCAGCTCACCGAGAGGAAGTCGCTTTCCCGGAAGAGCGTCTCTAGATCGACCAGCTCGACCCCGAGCGTCGCCGCGACCGTGGGATCGGCAAAGGGGTCGAAGGCGATGAACCGCATGTCGAGCGGCCGGGCGATGCGGAAGACCTCCGCACCGATATTGCCGATGCCGAGCTGGCCGAGCGTGCGGCCGACCAGGCCCGTGCCCATGTTGGCGCTGCGCTTCGCCCAGCCGTCCGGGCCCTGGCGGACGAGCTGGTCCTTCACCATCATCTTGCCGGCCAGGGCCAGGATGAAGGTCAGGATGGCCACCGCCACCGGGCGGCGCACGCCGTCCGGCGTGGTGACGAGGGCGATGTCGTTCGCCGTGCAGACCGGCACGTCGACGCTGTCGAAACCGACGCCGAACCGGGCGACGACGGCGAGCCGCCCGCTCTTCGGCACGCTCGTCGCATCGAAGCGTGGGACGAGGAGGATGAGCGCGTCGACATCCTCGAGGGCGGCGGCCGGCATGACGCCATCGACCGGGTCGACATAGCGGACGCGAATGTCGGGATTGGCCTGGAGCGGGCCGAGATCGAACGAGGGGTAGGCGGCGCTGCCGTCCGGCAGTCGGAAATCCCCGCTCAGGGCCACTTCGTAGGTCGCCACGTCATCAGCCTCCCTTGGCTTTCTTCTTCGTCTTCTTCGCGGACCCCTTTTTGGCGGCTTTCGCCACGTCCGCATAGCCCGAACGAATACCGTCGATACCCTGGCGCAGCGCGGCCTGCAGCAGCCAGACGTCGCCGTTGTAGGCGATCAGGTCCCAGCCTTCCTCGGCGAGGCCGACGCCGGAGGGGATGTCGCCCACCATCCTGCCAAGGCCGAGGCCGTGCTTCTGCCCCGCCTTCAGCACCTTCGCCAGGGCCTTCTTGTAGTCGGGGTGATCGAACTGGCCGGGGATGCCCATGCTGGCGGTGAGGTCGAGATGCCCGACCCAGAGCACGTCGACGCCTTCGACGGCGGCGATCTCGTCGACGTTCTCGACGCCCTCCGCGGTCTCGATCAGGGCGACGAAACGGGTCCGCGCGTTGGCGGCCGCGAGCGCCTCGCCGACCGGCTGCATCTTGTAGCGGTCATTGGCCAGCGCCAGCGCCAGGCCGCGCTTGCCGACGGGCGTGTACTTCATCTTCTCGACGACGGAGCGGGCCTGCTCGGCGGAGCCGACCATCGGGATGACGACCGAGTCGGCGCCGGCGTCGAGCGCGCGGGCGATGTGGTCGTAGCGGTCGGAAGGCACACGCGTGAAGACCGGCACGCCGGCCGCCTCGAAGTAGCGCAGGCAGCGCTGCACGGTCTCGAACGAGTTGCCGCTGTGCTCCATGTCGAGGAACACGAAGTCGGCGCCGGCCTCCTTCATGACGTAGCCGATGCCGGGCGTGGTGAACTCGCCCACGTAGTGCCCGAGCTTCAGGCCCTTCCGGTCGAGCAGGCCGGCGACTCCACTGCTCATCATGCGGCTCCCTTGGGGTTGCAGATCTCCTTGACGCTCGCTTCGATCTCGGCGGGCTCCAGCACCTTCAGCCAGTCGTCGCGGAGCAGCTTCGGTTTGGCATTGGCGATGGCGAGCTTGGCACCGTCGGAGAACATGCCCGGGAAGTCCTCGAAGAGGATGCCCATCTCGATGCCGAGATGGCCGAGCATGAAGTCCATGGCAGCCTCCTTCGGCACGCCCTTGGCAACGACCGCGTCGGTGGCTTCGCGAAGCGCCGTGACCAGGGTGGCGCCGATGGTCTCGGAGAGGCCGGGCTCGAGCAGGGCCAGGCCCTCGACGGTGACGCGATGCGAGCGGGTCACCGGCTTGTAGATGGTCTTCGCGATCTCCTCGCAGAGCGCGAAATGCTCCTCCGGACCCTGCATCAGGGCGCTGACGATGCCCTGGCCGGCCGCCACGCCGCCGAAATAGTCCTTCTGCGCCTCGAGCGTCGGCTCGTAGCGGAAGATCGAGGGATGGCAGGGGTGGGTGACGAAGTAGGTGATGTCGTCACGCTTCGGCAACTCGCCCGCATGCGGCGCGGCGGCGTCCAGCATGATGACCGCACAGCCGGGCTTGAGCTGGTCGACGAAGGTGTGGGCGATCTTGCCGATGAGCGCATCCGGCACCGCCATCAGCACGACGTCGGCATTGGCGAGGGCTTCGGCCTGGTCGACGCACTCGGCACCGATGGCGTCCTTGAGGCGCTTGCGGCCGACCTCGCTGACCTCGACGTGGGCGACCTCGAAGGGCGAGCCCTGCAGGTTGGTGGCGAGCCGCACCCCCATCTTGCCGCCCGCCCCGAGCAGCGCGATCCTGGTCATTTTCCTATGTCTCCCCTGTCGCTGGCCGATCGCTGGCGATCGGGCCGAAAATGTCTCTGGCACCCGGCTGTCCACCGGTCGGGCTCATCGGCCGAGCGCCTCGAGCGCCGTCCGGAGCTCCTTGTGGGAAGCTGCCGCCTTGGCGAGCGGGATGCCTGCCGCGGCCGCGTCCCAGGCCTGGCGCAGGCTGGCGACGCCGGCCTCGATGCCGTCCGGGTGGCCCATGAGGCCGCCGCCGGCGGCGAAGATGAGGTCGGTCGTCTGGATGGCGGCGTAGGTGTCGTGCGCCTGGCCGGCGGTCTGGCCGGAGCTGAAGACCGGCATCGCGATGCAGGGCTTCTCCTCCCACATCGGCGTCAGCACGCTCCGGGCCGAGGCGATGACGCTGTCGTCCGGCTCGCAGAACTTGTTGCGGATGCCGTAGACATGCATGTGGTCGGCGCCGGCCAGCCGCCAGATCTTCGCCCAGGCGGGATAGGACCAACCCAGCAGCGGGTGGCGCGAGAGGTAGCCCCAGCCGTTGCGGTGGGCGTGGATCGGCAGCCGGGTGTGGCGGCCGAGCTCGACCATGCCGACGATGCCAACCGAGTTCAGGCTGGCCATGACGCAGGTGCCGCCGAGCGCCTCGACGAGGTCGTGGCGGCGGCGCATCTCGTCGAGCTCGCCGGTGATGTTGAAGGCGAACATCACCCGCTTGCCGGTCGCCTCGGCATGGCGGTCGATGACCCGCATCACCGCCCGGGCACGGGCCTCGAACGGGCAGTGCGGGCCGTCGCCCTGCAGCTCGTCGTCCTTGATGAAGTCGATCCCGCCCCGGCAGAGAGCGCCGACCATCTCGGCCGTGGCCTCGGGCGAGAGGCCGACCGAGGGCTTGATGATGGTGCCGATCAGGGGGCCGCTGGCGACGCCCGAGAGACGCCGCGTCCCCTCGATGCCGAACTGCGGCCCCGGGTAGCGTTCGGCGAAGGCCGGCGGCAGGTCGATGTCGAGGAGGCGCAGGCCCGAGAACTGGTGCAGCTCGAAGAGATTGCCGGCGACCGTGGCGACGAGGTTGGGGAGTGACGGGCCGAGATTCTCGAGTGGCCAGGAGAGCTCGGCGGCGCAGCGGCGATAGACCGGGCCGGCCTTGGCGCCGGGGAGGGCGGGTTCCCTGGCCTCCTCGAGCAGCTCCAGCTTCTCGATCCGTGCACCGTAGCGCTCCTTGAGCTCGGGCGTTTCGCCCGGCAGCGCCACGAAGGTCCCCGACGACTGCTCGCCGGCCATGACCTCGACGGCGCGGCGCGGGTCGTCCGCCGTCTCGATCAGGTAGCTCGCCCGGATCCGCTCCGTCATGCCTCGGGCACCACCGGTTGGCCGGATGCGGCCGACGCGTAAGCGGCCTCGACGAGGGCGAAGGTCTTGAGGTTGTCGCGGCCGGAGGTCTGGAATTCGGCGCCGGACATCAGGCATGCGGCGAAGTGGGCCTGGGTGTTAAGGACCGACTCCTGCACCATCGCCCATTGCGGGTCGGCCCAGGCGGGGGTCTTCGGGGCCACGCTCGAGACGTCGACCCCACCCGAACGGTGCAGCTCGAGGCGGTAGTCGTGCTTCAGGTGCAGGGTGCCCTTGCTGCCCTCGATCTCGACGAGGGTGTCGGGGAAGGGGTCGGGATCGATCCGGGTCGTGTAGCTGCAGACCACCTCGGAGACCGCGCCAGATATATGGCGGAGCGACATGGCGGCCTGGGCTTCGCCCCTGGCACCAGGCATCGTCCGCTGCGTCCGGGCGTAGAGGTCGCGCACGTCGCCCAGCAGATATCGCGCCACATCCAGCACGTGGATGCCGAGATCGAGGATGATGAAGCGCTCGACCTCGGCGAGATAGGGCTGGCCGGCCACGACGTCGTAGCCGGTTCGCCAGGAGATGTGGGCGAAGAAGGGGTCGCCGATTGCCGGCATGGCCTGCTTGAGGCTGGAGAGAGGCGTCTGGTAGCGGAAGTTCTCGTGCACCATGATCCGGATGCCGGCCGCCTCGGCGGTGTCGAGGATGCGCCTGACGCCGGCGATGTCCGGAGCGAAGGGCTTCTGGCAGATGACGTGCACGCCGGCCGCGGCTGCCTGGGAGACCAGGGGCTCGTGGGTCGCCATGGTGGTGGCGATGTCGACGAAGTCGAGCTTCTCGGCATCGAGCATGGTGGCGACGTCGGTATAGGGTACCGCACCGGTGAGCTTGGCCGCCTCCTGCGCCTTGGCGGGATCGATGTCGCAGACGGCGGCGAGGCGGACGTCCGCGATGTCGCCCCAGGCCCGAAGATGGTTCTGGGCGAAGAAGCCGCAGCCGATCACGGCACCACGCAGCGCGCTCAAAGGGCCCTCCCGGTCTCGGCGGATTCGTAGGCCTTGAAGACGAGGTCGAGCGTCTCGAGGTTGTCGGCGCCGGAGGTCGCGGGCGCGCGGCCCTCTTGCAGGCAGTCGACCCAGTGGCGCTGGATGTTGACGACGCTCTCCTGGATGTTGTGCCAGGGCCTGGCACCGAAGGGCGGGACCGCAGGCTCGACATCCTCTTCGCGCGACCAGCCCGTGCCCGATACGCGCAGGCGATAGCCGGCGAGGAGCTCGACCGTACCTTTGGTACCCTCGATCCGCACCAGCGTTTGGGGGAAGGGATCCGGCTCGAGATGCGTGAAGAACGAGAAGTCGACGAGGCTCACCGCCCCGCCCGCGTGGTCGAGGAGGATCGTCACACAGTCCTCGCCGGCGACGTCCGGGTTGATGCGCTGGGTGCGGCAGTGCAGGCGGGTCGCCTCGCCGAGGAAGTAGCGGGCCACATCGAGCAAATGGATGCCGAGGTCCATGATGGCGAGCCTGGGCTCGGTCTTCAGGTATGGCTGGTTCGTGTAGATGTCGTAGGCGTGACGGAACTGGATGCGGGCATAGCTCGGCTCGCCGATCTCACCCGCCTCGATGACGTCCTTGACCGCCATCAGAGGGGATTGCCAGCGGAAGTTCTCGTGAACCATGAGCGGCACGCCGGCGCTGGCGCAGGCATCGACCATCGCCCGGGCATCCTCGAGGGTGGGGGCGAAGGGCTTCTGGCAGATAACCGGGACACCGTGCCGGGCGGCGAGCTCGACCAATGGGCGATGGCTCGGGGCGGTGGTGATGACATCGACGAAGTCGAGCTTTGCGGTGGCGAGCATGTCGGCCGCGTCGGTGAAGACCCCGGCACCGTCACAGGTCGCCGCGGCGGCTTCCGCCTTCGCCCGGTCGGTGTCGCAGACGGCCACGATCCCGGCACCGTCGATCAGCTGCCACGCGGCCAGATGGTTGGCGGCGAAGAAGCCGCAGCCGATAATTCCACCCTTCAGCATGGACGACCGATACGGTCCATGTTGATCCTCCCCGCCGTCGTTGACTGCTGATTATACCAGCGTGTCCGGTCAGCGCAAGCCGCGCGGGGCAACCCGGAACCGGTGCGGAGGAGCGGGGAGGCGCACCGGGGTCAGGCGAACGGGCCCCAGGCGGCGCGCAGCGAGAGCTGCCTGTCGCCGAGCTCGCTCAGCCATTCGGCGCCGATTTCGGTGAGCGTGTAGCCGCCGCCGGCGCTCTGGTAGGCTTCGAACTGCATGAAGGAACTGAGCACGCTCGGCCGGAGGATGCCGCGCCGGGCGAGCTCCCAGGCGGCGTCGTAGAGCGGCCCGGAGGCGGCGTAGGTGTCCTCGTTCTCGATCGGGTCGGGGTGCCGCTTGCCCATCACCTCGGCCACGTAGCGCGACGCCAGGTCGACGACGGTCAGGTGATAGCCGTGCTGGCCGTGCGTCGCCGGGCCCTGCTCGCGCAGTCGGTGCAGGATGTAGGCGAGGGCGGCATCGCCGTCGAGCGGTGCCGTCATCGTCCCTGCCCGAGAAGCGCCATGAGCGTAGCTTCGGGCAGCTCCTCGACTCCGGCATACTGGGCGACCGCCAGCCCTATGGTGATCGTGTACATCGAGGTCACCAGCAGCATGGCGGCGATCCCGCTTCGGTCGTGCGCCGGAAAGCCGAAGGCGTGACAGTGGAGGAGCGCCGCCACGACCAGCATGATGCCGAGCGCATGGAGGATGGGGGCGGGCGCGCCGCCGACCTCGATCATGGCGAGCAGGATGAGCGCCAGGGGGGTGTACTGCGCCACGAAGTTCCGGCCGTGTGAGGCGCGGTCGTAGCGGCGCATCGGCCAGTCGACCTGCTTCGTCCGGGCATGGCGCTTCAGCAGGATCAGGTACCAGGTGTGGCCGATGTAGAGCGTCGCCATGATGACGACATAGAGTGAGGTGAGCATCGGCATAGGGTCTCCCGCGCAGGCTGGCGCGCCATATGGTAGGCATATCCTAGTGAAAGGCTAGAGACACTAGCAGCCAATTCCCTTTTGCCCAAGAGGTGATTGCCAGGGGATTCGCTACCGAAGTATGGATGCTGCATGGCAGCATCATCCAAGGACCACGCCGCGCGGGCGACGGCTTCCGCCCGGCGATCACCCGGCACGCGCCAGGTCAATCTGGCGTTGACGGCGACGCAGGAGGAGCTCGTCCGGCTGCTCGTGCTCAGGCTGCGCGAGGGCGGGCTGGAGTTCGAGCGGCGGGTGCGCGAGTTTGTCCAGGAGGCGCCGGTGCCGCGCTATATGCACGTCGACGAGCTGGACCGCCGCTTCGGTGCGCTGGAACGCCGCATCCTTGCCCTCGAGCAGGCGGTGAAGGAGCCGGCCGAGGGCGACAGCGGCGACTAGACTACGGCTGGGTCGCGGGCGCGATTTCGGTCTGGGACGGCGCGGCCGCAGGGGCCTCTTCGGCTTCGCCTGCCGTCCCCGCCATGACCCGGTCCGAACCCAGAGGCTCCGGCGTGACCGAGCCGTCGGCCGCGGCGACACGCCAGACGGTGTTGCCCGCGTCGTCGGCGACAAGGAGAGCGCCGGTGCCGTCGATGGCGACGCCGACGGGGCGGCCGCGAGCCTGGTCGCCCTCGATGAAGCCGGTCACGAAATCCTCTGCCATGCCCGCCGGCATGCCGTTCTCGAACGGGATGTAGACCACCTTGTAGCCGTTGAAGAACGTCCGGTTCCAGCTGCCGTGCTCGCCGACGAAAGCGCCATTGGCAAAGGCCTTGGGCATCGCCGATCCCATGGTGAAGGCCATGCCCAGGGGGGCCACGTGGCTGGAGAGCGCGTAGTCCGGCGAGATCGCCTGCTCGACCATGTCGGGTCGCGGCGGGTGCACGCGGATATCGACATGGTCGCCGAAATAGCTCCAGGGCCAGCCATAGAAGCCGCCCTCCTGTACGGAGGTCATGTAGTCCGGCACGAGGTTCGGGCCGAGCTCGTCGCGTTCGTTGACGACGGTCCAGAGGCTGCCTGTTTCAGGGTGGAAGGTCAGGCCGTTGGGGTTCCTGAGGCCGGAGGCGTAGACGCGGCTGGCGCCCGTCTCGCGGTCCACCTCCCAGATTGCGGCGCGGCCCTTCTCGGCCTCCATGCCGCGCTCCGCCGCGTTCGAGTTGGAGCCGACCGAGACGTAGAGATGGCTTGCATCCGGGCCGAGGGCGAGATCCTTGGTCCAGTGGTGGTTGATGGGGCCGCCGGGGAGTGGCGTGAGGGTCTCGGGCTCGCCGCCAACCTCGGTGGCGCCGAGCTCGTACGGATAGGCCACGACTTCGTCCGCTTCCGCGACGTAGAGCGCGCCGTCGTGCCAGGCCACGCCGAAGGGGGAGTGCAGCCCGGTCAGGAGATCGGTCCGCTCGTCCACCGTGCCGTCGCGATCGGTGTCCTGGAGGAGCGTGATGAGGTTGCTCTCCGGCGGCTCGCCCCCGCCGCCGCCTTTGGCGAGCGACATGATCCAGCCACGGATATAGTCCTTGGGCCGCGGCTTCGGCTTGCCTGCAGGGCCACGCGACTGGACGACGAGCACGTCGCCATTCGGCAGGGTGTGGACTGTCCGGGGGTTGGCGAGGTCGGTGGCGTAGGCGGTGACCGTCAGGCCCTCGGGCACGGTCGGCGCCTCGCCGTCCTGCCAGCCGACCACCTCGGCGACCTTGACGCTGGCGAGGAGCGGCTGGCGCGGCTCGGGCAGCTCCGGGTCAGGCCCGATCTGCTGGCTGACGTCGAAGTCGTCAGCGCCGTCGTCGCAGGCCGCCAGGGCCAGAAGGCAGGTGGCACCTACGGCAGCATGTATCCTTCGGTTCATGCGGACCTCCAGGCGGTTCGGGAGGCGTGCCGCATCAGGCCGCCGGCAATCAGGGCGGCGACCGTGAGGGCCGAGAGCACGAGCCCCCAGGGTACCACCGCGGTCCAGCCGTCACGGGCATGAATGAGGTTGTTCAGGAAGGCCAGCGCCAGCACGAGGAGGGAGCCACCGACATGGGACCACCCGTGACCCGGCCGGTGCATCAGGGTCGCCACGACGCTGACGAGCAGGGCACAGCCGCCCACCGTGATGCCGACCAGGAGCAGCCAGGCCGAGAAGTGCTGCCACATGAGATAGGACGTTCGCCAGTAGGCGATGTCCGTGAGCAGGGCGAGGGTGAAACAGGCGACGGGGAACGGGGTCAGCGTCGCGAAGAGCAGGTCCGTGTAGCCGGGCTGCTCCCCACGATACCCGTCGGCGGGTCGTGCATGAGCCATCGAGGTCTCCAGTGGTCCCGCCTGCCGAACGGCCCGGGGCGGCGGGGGTTCCTGGAGATTGCGACGCCCGGCGTCAGGCCTCCTCGACGCGGATCTTGCGCCGGCCCATCGCTTCGAGGATGCGCGTGCGCTGGCTGTCGATCAGCACGGCGAGGAAGATGATGGCGGCGGTGACGAGCGGGTAGATGTAGGGGTTGGCGTTGGTCATCACGAGGCCGTTCTCGACGGTCTGGATGAGGATGGCGCCGAAGACGGTGCCGATCACCCCGCCGCGCCCGCCGAAGAGGCTGGTGCCGCCGAGCACGGCGGCGGCGATCACCGGGAACTCCTTCTGGAAGCCGAAGGTCGACGACGCGGCCGCCACCTGGGCGATGGAGACGAGGCCGCCGAGGGCGGCGCAGAGGCCGCAGATGCAGTACACGGCGAACAGCACGAGCGGCACGTTGATCCCGGCCTTGCCGGCCGCAACCGGGTCCTGGCCGACGGCGTAGACCTGGCGGCCGAAGGGCGTCTCGCGCAGCACGATCCAGGCCGAGGCGAAGACGGCGGCGAACATCCAGATCGCCCAGGGCACGCCCAGATAGCTGGTCCGGCCGAGGCTCATGATCGGCTCGGCGACGAAGACCATGCGGGTGTCGGTCATCCAGAGCGCCGCACCGCGCAGGATGAAGAGCATGGCCAGCGTGATGACGAAGGGGTGCAGCCCGCGCATCTGCACGACGAAGAAACCGTTCACCGCACCGAGGGCGAGGCCGAGGATGGCGATCAGCGGGAAGGACACGACGACCGGGAGGTCGCCCAGATAGAGCGCGAGGATGGCGACGCCGACATACATCACCGCACCGACCGAGAGGTCGATGCCGGCGGTGAGCAGCACGAAGGTGATGCCGATCGCCATGATGGCGATGTGCGACGACTGGGTGACGATGTTGGTGAAGTTGCCGAGCGTGAGGAAGCGGTCGGAGAGGCTCGCGAAGATCACGAGCACAACGACGAAGGCAATCAGCGGCGCGTTCTGCAAGGCCATGAGGGCGAGGCGGCGGCCGGCGGTTCCCGACATCAGGCGACCTCCACCAGGTTCTTGCGCATGGCGGTCTCGAGGATGCGCTCGCTGTCGAACTCGTGGCGCTCGTGGATGCCGGTGATCTCGCCGTGGTTCATCACGAGGATGCGGTCGCACATGCCGATCAGCTCCTCCATCTCGGACGAGATGAAGAGCACGGCAGTGCCCTCGGCGACGAGCCGGTTGACGATCTTGTAGACCTCGAACTTCGCACCGACGTCGATGCCGCGGGTCGGCTCGTCGAGGATGAAGACCTTCGGCTGACGCAGCAGCCACTTGCCGATCACGACCTTCTGCTGGTTGCCGCCCGAGAGGTTCTTGACCAGCATGCGGCCGTAGTCGGTGGTGTTGACCTGGACCCGGCGGCTGACCTCGGCGACATCGTCCTCGAGCCGGCCTCGCGCGATCCAGCCGGTGAGCGCATGCGCGTAGCCGCGGAGCGAGGGCAGGGCGGTGTTGTCGGCGATCGTCGCCTCCATCATCAGCCCCTCGCCGCGGCGGTCCTCGGTCAGGAACGCCATGCCGTGGCGCATGCAGGCCTCGGGCGAGACCTCGCTCAGGGTCGTGCCGCCGATGCTGATCCGGCCCGCCTCGAACGGGTCGAGACCGAAGAGGATGCGGGCGAGCTCGGAGCGGCCGGCGCCCATCAGCCCGGCGACACCGAGCACCTCGCCGGCGTGCAGGGTGAAGGAGACGTCGCGGACGACGCCCGTCTGGGTGATGCCCTCGACCTCGAGCGCCGGCGTGGTGGTCGGCACCGTGTCGCGCGACGGGAAGAGGTTCTCGATCTTGCGGCCGACCATGAGCGAGATGAGCGTGTCGATGGTCATCTCGTCGCGCGGCCCGCCACCGACCAGATGGCCATCGCGCAGCACCTGGACGGTATCGCAGACGCGCAGCACGTCGCCCAGGATGTGGCTGATGTAGATCAGCGCGATGCCCTGTGAGCGCAGCCGCTCCATGATGGTGAAGAGCTTCTCGGTCTCGCGCCTCGTGAGCGAGGTGGTCGGCTCGTCGAGCAGGATGATCCGGGCGTCCTGGCTCAGGGCCTTCGCGATCTCGACCAGCTGCCGCTCGCCCTGGCTGAGCCGGCCGATCGGCGTCGCCGGCGGGTAGCGGACGTCGACCATATCGAGCAGCTCGCGGGTCCGTTCGCCGATGCGCCCGCGATCGATCAGCGGCAGCCGACCGAGGCGCCGCGGGAAGCCGCTGATGAAGATATTCTCCTCGATCGAGAGGTTCTCGAAGAGGTTGAGCTCCTGGTGGATGAAGGCGAGGCCGGCCTCCTGGGCGTCGCGCGGCCCGGTCGGCCGGTAGGGGCGGCCGTCGAGGGTGATGCTGCCGGCATCCGCCTGGTGGATGCCGCCCAGGATGTTCATCGTCGTCGACTTGCCGGAACCGTTCTCGCCGACGAGGCCGAGAATCTCGCCAGGGCGCAGGGCGAAGCTCACGCCGTGCAGCACCTCGACGCCGAAAAAGCTCTTGCAGAGGCCGTCGATGCGGAGGACGTCGTTCGCCATCGCTCAGCCCCGCATCACGATGCGCTGGCGCATGGCGTCGATGCCCGCGGCGAAGAGGATGACGGCACCCTTGACCGCGAAGACGACGAAGAGGGACATGCCGAGCAGCTTGAGGCTGGTGTCGATGACCACGAGGAAGAGCACGCCGCCCACGGTCCAGACGATCTTGCCCTTGCCGCCGGCGAGGCTGGTGCCGCCGATCACCACCGCGGCGATGATGTCGAGCAGGATGCGCTGGCCGAGCACCGGCGTGCCGGTCTCGAGCCTGCCGGTGAAGAGGATCGAGGCGATGGCGGCGCAGACGCCGGAGATCACGAAGGTCCAAAGGATGGCCGTGCCGACCGGCACACCCGAGATCTCCGCGGCCTTGCGGTTGATGCCGATGGCGTAGAGCCAGCGGCCGAAGACGGTGTGGCTGAGCAGGAGATGGGCGATGATGCCGACGGCGAGCGCCACCCAGAGCGCGTTCGGCAGGCCCCAGGCGCTGCCCTGGCCGATCATGACGAAGGCTCTGGGCAGGCCGGCGATGCTGCTCGTCTCGCTGTGGCCCGTCGTGTACCAGATGGCGGCACCGCTCAGGAACATGAGGCCGGTGAGCGTGACGATGATGGGCGGCATGCCGAGCCGGGTGCAGCAGAACCCGTTGAACCAGCCGACCAGCCCGCCGATCAGCAGGAAGGCGATGATGCCGGCCGGCACGGCGAGGGCGCTGCCGCCGAGATAGCCGCCGTCGCTGGTCATCACCGAGGCGCCGACGACGCTCGCCATGGCGATGATGCTGGTCACCGAGAGGTCGATGCCGGCGACGATCAGGACGAAGGTCTGGCCGATCGCCACTACCAGGAGCGGCAACATGTCGGTCAGCATGTTGTAGGCGGAGCTCGCGGTCGCGATCTCGGGCACGATCGGCCAGACCACGAGGAAGTAGGCGATGGTCAGGTAGAAGACGAGGTACTCGGAGAGCACGATGCGCTCGAGCCAGCCGCGCGCGACAGCACTACCGCGACCCGAAGCAGCCGCACTGCCGGGGGCATCGGTCCTCAGCGCCACGGGGCGGGCATCCGTCGCAGCATCGTTTCAGCCAACTCGGCCTCGTCCTTCCGGTCGTCGGGGAAGCGAACCGGCCCGCGCCGCGGCGCGGCACGGGCCGGCTTCACTGGAACGGGCTACTGGTTCTCCTGCTGCCAGACGATGTAGCCCCACATCTCGTCACGGACCTCCTCGAGATTGTCGGCAGTAATAACGAAGCCGGGGTCGAGGAGCAGCTTCTCGGGCTTGTTGCCGGCCCACATCTCCTCGAAGGCGCCGAAGGCCATCTCCACCTCGAGGAAGAGGTTCTGCACGCCGTCGGCGTCGAGATAGCCGTCGACGAGGAGCTGGTAGGCGCCGGCATCGCCGTCGAAGCCACCGAAGAGCACGTGGCCCTCCTCGCCGCGCTTGTGCCACTTGCCGGCGATCTTCAGCGCCTGCTCGATCTGCGGGAAGAGGAAGTCGGAGGAGGTGACGAGGAAGTTGATGTCGGGGTTCGCCTGCAGCGCGTTGGTGAGCCCGGCGAAGGCCTTGTCGGCGTTCCACTCGGTGGAGACGCGGGCCACCACCTCGATCAGGTCGGGGTGCTGGTCGACGATGTCGAAGAAGCCGTCGCGGCGCTGGATGGCGTTCACGTCGCCGAGGTCGCCGATCAGGATGCAGGCCTTGTAGGTGCCGCCCTGGGCCTGGGCCTGGTCGACCATGAACTGGACCGTTTCCGCCATGATCGTGCGGTTGTCGGCCTGGATGGCGACGGAATAGGCGTCGCTCTCGGCCGGCGGGCGGTTGAAGTGGACCATCGGGATGCCGGCCTCGTTGGCCGCCCGGATCGCCGGGATGACCGCGTTGGCGTCGGTCTGGATGATCAGGATGCCGTCGACCTCGCGCTCGATCATGGCGCGGACCTGCTCGAACTGGCGGTTGTCGTCGAAGTCCGAGATGGCCTCGAGGGTCTCCCAACCGCGCTCGGCCGCCTCGGCGCGCATGATCTCGATGCCGGAGACCCAGAAGGGCGACACCAGGCTGTCGAAGAGGAGGGCCACGGTCTTGCCCTCCTGCGCCTTGACCATGATCGGCAGGCCGGCCGTGCCGGCGGCGAGCAGGGCACCGACAGTGAACGAACGACGCGAGACCTTCGGTTCGATTTTGCGCATGGTCACCTCCCTGGTTGACACTGAAACGGCGCCGCCAGCGCGACACCGTTGGTTGGCTGCTGAGTATACCACGTCAGCCCTCGACTCAAGTACCGGCGAAGAGCACGGCGAGGGGCGGCAGGATGATCTCGGTGCCGCGCCAGCCCGGCGTGCCGGCCGGCGGCCAGTCGCCGGCGCGCGCCGGCCCGGCGGCGGCCGTCGCGTCGAGGACATGGCCGGTCACTGCCCGGTCGAGCGCCAGCGGCGTTGGCTCGGGCCGGAGATTGGCGGCTAGCAGACGGGTCCTTCCGCCCTCCTGCCAGGCCAGCGCCGCTACGCCTTCGCCGCCGATCTCGACGGGCACGCGCGCCGCGCCGCTGGCGGCGCAAAGGGCGGCCATGACGTGAAAGACGGGCCAGGTCTCGCCGGTCTCGCCGGCGAGGCCCGACGGGCCGGCCAGGTGGTTGAGCGCCAGGCTCGCGACGCCGCCCTCGGCCATGGCGGCGGCATAGCCGACGCTCCAGGCGGCGGCGAAGAGGCCGCGCTGGCGCGGGTCGTCGTCGACCATGGCGATCCGCTCGGCCTTCGGGTTGGGCGCGGTGGCGGCACCATAGGGGTTGTGGCGCATGGCGATGGCCGACGGGCCGATATGCACAGGCCTGCCCGGCGCCATCGCGGCCATGCTCAAGAGCACGGCCGGCAGGGCCTCGATCGTCTCCATGACCGAGCGGTCGTCGGCGGCATGGACGATCGGGGTCGTGGTGCAGGAAATGCCGTCGATGGTGGCGACGGGCGGCCGCTTGCGGTTCAGCTCGGTGAAGTAGCTGCACATGCCGCCGAGGATGGTGCTCTCGGGGAAGGCCTGGCGGGCGGCGTTGTAGATATGGCCGAGATCGGCGACGTCCGGCCAGGGGCCGACCGGCTGGATGCTCTTGAGGTAGGGCGCCGGGCAGGCGAGGACGCGCGCGGGTGCGAGGCCGGCTGCCGCGCACTGGGCGGCAGCCTCGTTCAGGAGCTCGGCCGCCGGCCGGCCGGCAGGGAGGATCAGCTCGAGCTGCACGGCGGCACCGAGCTGCCTCGCGAGGGCGGCGTAGTCGCCGAGGCTTTGCGCGAAGTCGTCGCTGCCGACCTCGGCATAGGCCGTGATGAAGGCGGGGCGGAGCCGGGCGACCGGGTTGGTGTCGGCGGCGGCAGCGGCGCGGTGCTCCGGCATCAGCCCGAGGCCGATCGCCGGCATTTGGCCCGCGGCCTTGTCGCCGAGGCGGAGCGCCACGCCAGCTATGGCGCCGGCCGCTCCGGCAGGGGCGCTGCCCTCGAAGGTGACGGTGATGCGCTGGGTCAGCCGCTGGCCCGGCTCGATGCGATAGGGCCAGGGGTCGAGCAGCGAGCCGACATAGGTCTTGTAGGAGGCGTCGGTCCAGTTCCGCTGGTCCTCCATCTCGAAGATGGTTTCCGGATCCTGCGGCAGCGCCGCCTCCATCCGGCAGGTGACATGGAGGCCGGGCGCCACCTCGTGCCGCAGGGCGCGGATGTCGAAGATCGGCTGGCCGGGGCTGATGAGCTCCGGGAAGGTCGTCTCGCTGGTGGAGCCGTCCTTGTGGGTCACGGTGACCGGCTTGCCGGCGACGCCGAGGATCGGGTGGAGGACGACGAAGCCCGTGCGGTTGGTGAGGAAGCCGCTCTTCGCCTCGGCCTCGGCCACCACCTCGAGCCGCCCGTCGGCGGCGCCGGTAATGGTCTGGCGGTAGTGGTAGTCGATCTCGTCCTGGCGGACGACGCCCTCCTGCTCGACCGTGAAGCCGTTCTTGTCCTGCTCCTGGCGAAGCGTGGTGAGCGCTGCCGGCGGGGTGCGCCAGCTCGCGTCGCGGACCAGGTACTCGATGCCCCGGATGGCCTCCAGCCCGGCATAGCGCACGTAGCGGACCGCAGCACCCTCGAGGTCGATGGAAAGCGGGCCGGCCTCGAGCCGCTGCATCGGGGTCGGCGGCTGCGTCGTGCCGTAGAGGATCGGATCGTCGTTCGCAGCCATGCTGCCTCCCTTTTCTTCGTCTTCTGCGTGACGTGCGGTCAGCTCTTCTCTTCGTACTGCCGATAGAGGGCGTTGGCGCGGGTGATATGATCACGCATCGCCGCCGCCGCGGCATCGCCGTCGCCCGTGGCGATGGCGTCGAGAATGCGCCGGTGCTCGGCGATGGTCAGGTCCTCGGCGCCCTCCAGGCGCACCAGCTTGGTGTAGTAGCTGCCGAGCCACCCGAACATCGCCTCGATCAGGGCGGGGAAGATCGGATTGCCGGCCATGGCGGCAATCTCGCGGTGGAACTCCATGTCGCGGGGCAGGAACGCATCCGCCTGCTGCCGCGCCGCCTCGTGCGCCGCGAAGCGCTCCTCGAGGCGTGCCACCGCCTCTGGCGTGGCGCGCTCGGCGGCGCGGGTGGCGAGCCCGGTCTCGAGGAACAGGCGCGCATCCTTCAGGTGGCCGAGATTGTCCGGCTCGACCCGCAGCAGGTGGCGGGTGCTCTGGGCGATCTGCTCGATCACCCGTTCGGCGGAAGGCAGGGCGACCCGCGCCCGCTCGCCATGGGTGATGGTGACGATGCCGTCGCGTTCCAGCGCCTGCAGCGCCTCGCGCACCGCCGGCCGGCCGACGCCGTAGAACTGCATCAGCTCGCGCTCGCTCGGCAGCTGGTCGCCCGGCTGGAACTCGCCGCTGCGCAGCCGCTCGAGCAGGCGCTCGAGCACTTCCTGGAAGAGTTTGCGACGCTGGATAGGGGCGACGGGGGCCATGGTATGATGTCCTCCTCATCACAACTTGGCGCAACGGCGATCACTTGCCAAGGACTTCGGCAGGGCGAAATGCCCCGGTCCGGCGGCGGTCGGGACCTGTATAGATGTGTGCAGTGCAGCAATACTGCGGAGCGTGAGGCAAGGTGTCCCGATTGTCCGAGCCCGACGCCGAAGAGATCGCCGCGACCGCGCCGTCCGACTGGGCGGCCCTCGGGCCTGACACGGTGCGAGCGCAGCTCGGCACGCCGGAGCACGGGCTGGATGCGGCGGAGGCGGCACGCCGGCTGACCGAGCACGGCCCCAACCGCCTGCCGGCGGCGGCGGGGCGGCCACCCTGGCGGCGCCTGCTCGCCCAGTTCGACAATCTCCTGATCTACGTTCTCCTCGCCGCCGCCCTGCTCGCTGGTGCCTTCGGTCATCCGGTCGATGCCGCCGTCATCCTCGCCGTCGTCGTCGCCAATGCCATCATCGGATACATCCAGGAGGGCAGGGCCGAGGACGCCCTGGCCTCCATCCGCTCGATGATCGATCCGGAGGCCACGGTCCTGCGGGGCGGCGAGCGGCTCGCCGTGGCGGCCGAATCGATTGTGCCGGGCGACCTCGTGCTCCTGGAGGCCGGCGACCGGGTGCCGGCCGACCTGCGTCTCGTCCGCACCCGCAATCTCGCGGTCGACGAGGCGGCGCTGACAGGCGAATCGGTGCCGGTCGACAAGACGGTCGAGCCGACCACTGCCGGCGTCGCTTTGGGCGAGCGGCGCTCGATGGCCTTCTCCGGCACGCTGGTCACGGCCGGGCATGGCCAGGGCCTGGTCGTGGCGACGGGCAGCCGGAGCGAGCTCGGCCGGATCAGCGCCATGATCGGCCGGGTGGAGGAGCTGAAGACGCCACTGCTGCGGCAGATGGACGAGTTCGCCCGGCGGGTGACCTTCGTCGTGCTGGCGCTGGCGGTGGCCGTCTTCGCCCTGGCGCTGCTGCGGCAGGTGCTCGGCGTGGACGAGGCCTTCATGGCGGTGGTCGGGCTCTTCGTCGCGGCTATCCCGGAGGGCCTGCCGGCGGTGATGACCATCACGCTCGCGATCGGCGTGCAGCGCATGGCGGCCCGCCACGCCATCATCAGGCGCCTGCCGGCCGTCGAGACCCTGGGTGCGGTCTCGGTGATCTGCTCGGACAAGACCGGTACGCTCACCCGCAACGAGATGACCGTGCGCACGGTCGTGACGGCCGAGGGCGTGGTCGAGGTCGGCGGCAGCGGCTACGTGCCCGAGGGCGACTTCCGGCGGGACGGCGCCGCCTTCGATCCGGCGGCCAGCCCGACGCTCCGGGCGCTGGTCGAGAGCGGGCTGCACTGCAACGACGCGGATCTCGTCCGCCGCGACGACGACTGGCGGATGACCGGCGATCCGATGGAGGGGGCGCTGCTCGCGCTCGCCATGAAGGCGGGCCTCGATCCCTCGGTGCATCGAGACCGACATCGCCGTCTGGACGCCATTCCCTTCGACGCCGCGCACCGTTTCATGGCGACCCTGCACCGGGAAACGGCGGATGACCCGGGGCGGGTGCTGGTCAAGGGAGCGCCGGAACGGCTTTTGGAGATGTGCGGCACGGTGCTCACCGCCACCGGCACCGTACCGCTCGACCACGGGGCGTGGCAGGCGCGGATCGCCGAGCTGGCCGGGCGGGGCGAGCGCGTGCTGGCCGTCGCCCTGAAGCACGGGCACGCGGGCGACGGCATCGACCATGCCGATCTCGAGGACGGGCTCGTGCTGGTCGGCCTTGCCGGCTTCATCGACCCGCCGCGGGAGGAGGCCGTGGCAGCAGTCGCGAGCTGCCATGGGGCCGGCATTCGCGTCGTGATGATCACCGGCGATCACGCGCTCACGGCACGCTCGATCGCCCGCCGCCTCGGCCTCGCCGAGGAGCCGGTCGTGCTTACCGGCCGCGAACTCGACACCATGGACGACGCGGCGCTCGGACGTGCCGCGCGCGAGGCGCATGTCTTCGCCCGCACGACCCCGGAGCACAAGCTCCGCCTTGTCCAGGCGCTGCAGGCGGCCGGGCTCACCGTCGCCATGACGGGCGACGGTGTGAACGACGCACCGGCGCTGAAGCGCGCCGACGTGGGTGTGGCGATGGGCAGGAAGGGCACGGCCGCGGCCCGGGACGCGAGCGAGATGGTGCTCGCCGACGACAACTTCGCGTCGATCGTCGATGCCGTGCGCGAGGGCCGGACGGTCTACGACAACCTGACCAAGGTCATCGCCTGGACCTTGCCGACGAATGGCGGCGAGGCGCTGACCATCGTCGTCGCGGTCCTGGCCGGTCTCGCCCTGCCCATCACGCCGGTGCAGATCCTCTGGGTCAACATGGTGACGGCGCTCGCGCTTGGGCTCACCCTCGCGTTCGAGCCGACCGAGCCCGGCACCATGGCGCGGCCGCCGCGCCCGGCGGGCGAGCCTTTGCTCAAGGGCGAGGTCGTCTGGCGCGTTCTTTCGGTCTCGGTGCTCTTCGCCATCGGCGTCTATGGCGTCTATTACTGGAGCATCGCCCGCGGCCTGCCGGTGGAGACCGCGCGCACGCTGGTCGTCAACGCGATCGTCGCGATGGAGATCTTCTATCTCTTCAACGTTCGCTACGTGCACGGCGCTTCGCTGACGTGGCGGGGCGTGCTCGGCACCCGGGCGGTGCTCATCGGTGTCGGCACCGCGACCCTGCTGCAGCTGGCCTTCACCTTTGCGCCCTGGCTGCAGCTGGCGTTCGAAACGCGTCCCCTCTCGCTGCTGGACGGGCTCGCCGCCGTCGCGGTGGGTGTCGGGCTCTTTGTCGTCGTCGAGGTGGAAAAAATCGTGCGCTCGCGGGGCTACAAGGCTATGCGGAAGGACAACTGACAATCAGGGAAGCCGCCTCGCCATGCTTCATGTCGACTTGCCGACCCCGGCCGAAATCCGCAGCCTCGCCGCCGCGCATGGTGCCGCGCGCGTCTCCATCTACCTGCCGACCACGCCGCTGACGCAGGAAACCGATGCCGACCGCATCGCCCTGAAGAACCTGGGCAGCGAAGCGCTCGGCCAGCTCGAGGCGGCCGGTGGCGACAAGCGGCGGATGGCGGCGATCGAGGAGCAGCTCCACGAGCTGCATGACGACGACGAGTTCTGGCGCCTGCAGGCGCGCAGCCTCGCGGTCTTCCTCACGCCCGAGCGGCACTGGACCTTCCGGCTGCCGAACAGCCTGCAGGCGACGGTGCAGGTGGCGGATCGCTTCCATCTCAAGCCCTTGCTGCGGGCGGTGACCTTCCCGCATGAGGCTCTGGTGCTGGCCCTTTCGCAGAACGCCGTGCGGCTGGTCGAGGTCTTCGCCGAGCTGCCGCCGCAGGAGGTGCGGGTGCCGGGCATGCCGAAGGACGCGGCGAGTGCCGTTGGCAAGGCCGCGATCGGCCATCGCTCGCCGAGCGGCCGGATCCACGCCGCGGAAGGCGAGAAGGTGCGCTTGCGGCAGTTCGCAAGGGCGATCAACGGCGCGCTGCGCCCGCTGCTCTCCGGCCGGGAGACGCCGCTCGTGCTGGCGGCAACACAGCCTGCCGCCGACATCTTCCGCTCCGTCAACACCTACCCGCACCTTGTGGCCCAGCAGATCACGTCGAACCCCGACCGGCTGACCGACCAGGAACTCGCCGAGGCGACCCGACCGTTGCTCGACGAGCTTCATGCGAGCGAGCTGGACGCGCTCAAGGAGGTCTTCGCGGCGCGCCAGGGCCAGGGCCGCACGACCACCGACATCGCCGAGGCGGCCCGTGCGGCCACCTTCGGCGCCATCGAGGCGCTCATGGTCGACATCGACGAGGTGATCCCGGGCTGGGTCGACGAGACGGACGGCACGGTGCGCCTCGCCGAGGGCGAGGACGCCACGTCCTACGGCGTCGTCGACGAGATCGCGACCCGTGCCATGTCGCATGGTGCCAGGGTCCTGGGCGTGCGCCGGGCCGATCTGCCCGCGGATGCATCGCTGGCGGCGATCCTGCGCTACGCCATCTAGGACCCGCCGCGCCATGCCGAACGTCGAACGCGCCTACAAGGTGGCGGAGATGCGCCGGCTGGCGCGCCGCGCCCTGCCGCGCCCGGTCTTCGACTTCGCCGATGGCGGGGCGGAGGACGAGCGCACGCTGGGGCGCAACGAAACCGCCTTCGAGGACGTGGCGCTGCTGCCGCGGCCGCTTGAAGGCGCGCCCGAGCGGGATCTCTCGATCGAGCTCTTCGGCCGCCGCCTCTCGATGCCCCTGATGATCGGGCCGACCGGCCTCGCCGGCCTCTTCTGGCCCGGCGGCGAGATCTGCGCCGCGCGTGCCGCGACGGCGGCCGGCACCGCCTACTGCCTCAGCCACGGCTCGGTCTGCACGCTCGAGGCGCTGGCCGAGACCGGCGTGGCACCGCGCTGGATGCAGGTCTTCGTCTACCGGGACCGGGGCTTCACCCGCGAGCTGACGGAGCGCGCGGCCGCCGCGGGCTACGATGCGCTGGTGCTGACCATCGACAACCAGCTGCTCGGCAAGCGCGAGCGCGACATCGTCAACGGGTTCGGCATCCCGCCGCGCTTCCGCCCGCTCGACTATCTCGGCATGGCAACACGGGTGCCCTGGCTCTGGCGGATGCGTGAGGTGCTGCGCACGCTCACCTTCGGCAACTACGTTCGCGCCGGCGAGCCATCCGACATCCGCACCCTCGCCGGCAGCATGGCCGGCCTGCTCGATCCGGCGATGAGCTGGCGGGACGTCGAGGCGCTGCGCCAGCACTGGAAGGGGCCTCTGGTGCTGAAGGGGGTCCTGCACCCGGATGAGGCGCGCCGCGCCATCGACCATGGTGTCGACGGCATCATCGTCTCGAACCATGGCGGCCGCCAGCTCGACGGGGCGGCGGCGTCGCTCGACGCCCTGCCGGGGATCGTCGAGGCCGTCGAGGGGCGCATGGCCGTCCTGCTCGACGGCGGCGTGCGTCGGGGCAGCCATGTGCTCAAGGCCCTGGCGCTTGGCGCCACCTGCTGCCTGATCGGGCGCCCGCAGCTCTGGGGCCTGGCCGTCGGCGGCGAGGCGGGCGTCGCCCGCGTGCTGGAGCTGCTCCGCCAGGAGCTCGACCGCGCCATGGGGCTCTGTGGCGTCACCCGCATCGCGGACATCGGGCCCGAGCTGCTGGCCGGCCCCGGCAACGAGTTCATTCGAAAGGACAGAAGAACATGATCGATGAAGTCCCGCTCCTAACCATGCGCCGCCGCTTCAGCCGGCCGACCGCCGAGCAGGTAGCGGCGTTCCAGGGTCTGCCCACCGGCTTCGTCGCCGACGCCGTCCTGGCGGCCCGGGGCGGCGGCCGGACCGCCCTCGACGGGCGGGTCAAGCCGATCGCCGGCAGCGGCGCCTTCTGCGGCGTGGTGGTGCCCTGCGAGGCTGGCCCGGCCGACAACCTCGCCGTCTTCGGCGCCCTCGACATTGCCGAGCCGGGCGACGTGGTCATCGCCGGCACCGACTTCTATCCGGAGGCCGCGATCATCGGCGACCTCCTGCTCGGCATGCTGCAGAACAAGGGTGTGGTGGCCTTCGTCACCGACGGCTTCGTGCGCGACATCGTGGGTCTCCGGGCCGTGGGTCTCCCCTGCTACGCGTCGGGCGTCACGCCGAACTCACCGGCGAAGAACGGGCCCGGCACGGTCGGCCTGCCGGTCCAGGTGGGCGGTGTGCTCGTCGGGCCGGGCGACATCGCGGTCGGCGACGAGGACGGCGTGGTCGTCGTGCCGCATGCCATGATCGGCGCCACGATCGACAAGCTGCCGGCGGTGAAGTCCGCCGAGGCGGCCATGGAGGCACGGGTCAAGGGCGGCCTGAAGCAGCCCGATCACTGGGCGGCGCTGGTGGAATCGGGCCGGATTCGCGAGGTCGAGTAGCGCACGGCCTGGTGCGGCTAGCGACTGTGCTCGAAGCGACGCATGCCGTGGACGACACGGACGATCGCGATGCCGTCGGATGTCTCGCGATAGAGGATCAGGTATCTGCGGACGGGGAAGAGGCGTACATCCGGAGCGATGTCGGGGCGCAATGGGCCGAGCCCGGGCGTTGCCGCCAGCAGGTGGAGCTTCTCGTCGATCACCGCGAGGAAACGGTCGGCAGCTGTCGGGCTGTCGGCCGCGATCCATAGCCAGATGTCTATCAGGTCCTGACGGGCTCGCGGGTTCCGCGTGAGTCGCGGCATCAGCGCCGGCCAGGGTGCTCCTTTGCCATTCGGGCGCGCGCTGCTCGGGCGATTTCGGCCATGTCGAGCGGCTCCGGCTCCCCGCTGTCGAGACCTTCGCGCCAGAGCCGCCGCAGCACTTCGGGATCGGCCCCGATCGCACGCTGCTCGCGCCAGTGGTTCAGGGCATCGGCAACGACGTCGCTCGCCGATGCATAGGCACCACTTGTGACCGCATCCTCTACCTGCAGCGCCAGATCCGGCTCAAGGGTCACGCTGAGGCTCTTCGCGGCTGCCACGAAAGTCTCCTGTCGTCTGACCGACGGTCCAGATATATGCCAGCGCCGGCGCGGTCGCTACCGGCACGTAT
>CAZGUW010000041.1:22231-24949 GCA_964528705.1 uncultured Geminicoccaceae bacterium | reverse complement strand
ACGGGCGGTGGCCTCGGCTCTCGCACTCTTCATGTTGTGGACGTGGACATGGGCACCGGCCCGGATCGCCGCCGTCGTCCGGCCGATGGGCTGGCCGTATTTGAGAACGGGGGTGGCGGGCCCGAGGTCGGCGAGGGCCAGCTTGTGGCAGAGGGGGATACGCTCGAGAAGCGTGACCGAGACACCCTCGATCTCGACCACCTCGCCGGGCTCGAGGTCGCGAAGGGCCGTCGCCACGTTGTCGGCGGCGGCGAGGCGGAGTGCCGTGCGGCCGCTCACAGGACGGCTCCGAAGCGGCTGATCGCCTCGTCGCCCTCGCCCAGGATCTCGCCCCAGGTGAGCGCACCGGAGGCGATCTCGAGCAGGCGGTCGACCATGCGGTCGGCGGCGGCATCGAGGCTCTCCTCGCCGGTGAAGACCGCACTCGCCTCGAACTCGAGCTGCTGGGTGACGCGCCGGGCGGTCGCCGGGTTGCCGGTGAGCTTCAGGGTGGGCATGAGGGCACTCACATAGCTGTTGCCGACGCCGGTGGTGAAGAGCGCCATGCTGGACCCGGCCGTGCAGAAGCCGGTGAGCGATTCGGGTGCATAGGCCGGGGCGTCCATGGCCCAGACACCGGGGCCGGGCGGCGGCTCGCCATAGCCGATGACCCCTTGGATGGGGCGGCTGCCGGCCTTGGCGATCGCACCAAGCGACTTCTCCTCGATCGACGAGAGCCCGGCCTCGATATTGGTCCGGCTCGGGTTGTTGCCGGTGAGGTCGATCCCGGCGGCCTGGGCCATGGCCTCGCGCCGGGCGGCGGCGTCCTTGAGCTCCGCGGCCACCGTGGGGTTGGCGGCCTTGCGCATGAGCGGGTCCTCGGCACCGATCCATTCGGTCGTCTCGCCGAAGATCGCGGCCCCGCCCGCATCCACCAGCCGGTCGACCACCGCACCGACGAGCGGATTGGCGACGAGGCCGGAGCTCGGGTCGGAGCGGCCGCATTCGAGGCCGAGCAGGAGGTCGGAAGCCGGCAGCTCCTCGCGGCGCTGGCAGGAGAGCCGATGGACGAAGCCGGCGGCGGCGCGAACGGCCCGGTCGGAGAGGGTGAGCACGTCATGGCCGCAATGGTCGAGGGTGATGCCCTCGACCAGCCGGCCGGCCGCCTCGGCGGCGCCGGCGACCTCTTCCACCACCGGCTCGTTGGCGCCGATCACCACGACGCCGCCGACATTGGGATGGCAGGCGAAGGCGGCAAGGGCGCCCCGGTGCACCTTGCGGTCGTAGCCGAGCAGGCCGGAATCGTGCTGCGTGCCGAGGACGGTGACGCCATTGAGCGTCCGCGCGATGCGCCGGGCCGCCGGGGTGGTGAGGCCGGTGACCGACAGGATCAGCGTGTGATTGCGCACGCCGGGCCGCCCGGAGGCTCGACGAAAGCCGAGAAATGGGCGCATGATGGGTCCTCCCTATAGTCAACAGATCGTCGAGGCCCCGGCATGGAGCACCCTGTCTTTCCCGCGGTTCGCATCCCGCATCTGGCCGAAGCCGAGCTGCCGCTCGTGCATCGGGTCAAGCTCGAGCAACCGACAGCCCCGGCCATCGACGACATCGAGGCCGCCGTGCACGAGGCCCTGGCCGGAAGCGCCGAGATCGCCGCGCTGAAGCCCGGCAGCTCGGTTGCCATTGGCGTCGGCAGCCGCGGTGTCGCCGACCTGCCGCGGCTGGTCGGTGCAACCGTCAACTATCTCAAAAACCAGAACCTCGCACCCTTCATCGTGCCGGCCATGGGCAGTCATGGCGGGGCCACCGCGGAAGGCCAGGCGCTGGTGCTCTCGAGGCTCGGCATCGACGAGGCGCGCATCGGCGCGCCCGTCCGGGCGACCATGGAGACGGTCGAGCTCGGCCGGACGAAGGGTGGCCTGCCCTGCCGCTTCGATGCCAACGCGGCGGCGGCGGACGCCATTGTCGTGATCGCCCGGGTCAAGTCGCACACCAGCTTCGACCGGCCGATCGAGAGCGGCCTCTGCAAGATCCTGGCGGTCGGCCTCGGCAAGGAGGCGGGTGCCCGGAACGTCCATCGGCTGGGCCCGCGCGGTTTCACCGAGACGATCCCGGAGCTGGCGTCCATCGGCCTCGCGAAGGCCCCGATCGCCTGCGGCCTCGCGGTGGTGGAGAACGCGACGCACAGGCTCGTGACCATCGAGGCAGTGGCGCCCTCCGCCTTCGTCGCCACCGACGAGCGGCTGCTCAAACAGGCGACGTCGCTCCTGGCACGGCTGCCGTTCCGCAAGGTCGACGCGCTCCTCGTCGAGGAGCTCGGCAAGGAGATCTCGGGCTCCGGCATGGACTACGCGGTGACCGGCCGCACCGACATCCGCGGCATGGCCAATCCGGACCACATCCTGGTCAACAAGCTGGCGGTGCTCAGGCTGACCGAGGCGACCCACGGCAACGCCATCGGCGTCGGCGTCGCCGACTACATGCCGCGCGAATGGGCCAACCGGGTGGATCTCGTCAGCATGTACCAGAACGCGATCACCGCGGCGATCGGCGAGAAGGCGCGCATGCCCATCGTCCTGCCGACCGAGCGGGAGACCGTGCAGGCCCTGGTCATGACGAGCTGGGCGGACGACCGGGTCGGCTGCCGCTACTGCCAGATCAGGAACACCCTCACCCTCGACGAGGTGCTGGTCTCCGCCCCGCTGCTCGCGCGCAAGGTCTGGGCCCTGACCGCGCTCC
>CAZGUW010000041.1:0-22221 GCA_964528705.1 uncultured Geminicoccaceae bacterium | reverse complement strand
CGGGCAAGAGGCGGAGGCCGAGGCGCTGCGGTTCGACGAGGAGGGGCGGCTGCTCACCCTGATCTGAGTGGCGCCGGCGAGGGGCGCATTGCCTATGCCCGCCTGAAAGCGTAGCTCTTTCGGTTGCCTCCCAGCAAGGGAGGTGCTGAAGGGAGGGAGCTACGCATGGCTACCTGGCAACCGGACCCGTCCTTCTACCCCTCGCCCCGCATGGCCGCCAAGGCGCCGAAGGAGACCCTGGCCTATGTCGCGGCGTTCGATCCGGAACGGCAGAAGCCCGATGCGATCGCGGTCGTCGACGTCGATCCGGCATCAGCCAGCTATTCCCGGATCGTCGGGCAGGTGGAGATGCCCAACACCGGCGACGAGCTGCACCATTTCGGCTGGAACGCCTGCTCGTCCTGCCTCTGCCCAAACGCGCCGCATCCGCATGTGGAGCGGCGCTACCTGATCGTGCCGGGGCTGCGCTCGTCGCGCATCTATGTGATCGACACGAAGGCGGACCCGAGGAAGCCCGAGATCGTCAAGGTGATCGAGCCCGGGGAGATCGCCGAGAAGGCCAATTACTCGCGCCTGCACACGACGCATTGCGGGCCCGAGGGCATCTACGTCAACGCGCTCGGCGACGCCGAGGGCAAGGCACCGGGCGGCATCTTCCTGCTCGACCACGAGAGCTTCAACGTGCTCGGTCGATGGGAGATGGACCGAGGGCCGCAGGAACTGGCCTACGACTTCTGGTGGCATCTCGGCCACGACACCATGGTGACCAGCGAGTGGGGTCTGCCCGAGACGTTCGAGAACGGCCTCGTGCCGGAGGTGCTGCTCGGCAGCCGCTATGGCCGAAGGCTGCATTTTTGGGACCTGCACAAGCGCAAGCACCTGCAGGCGATCGATCTCGGCGAGGAGCACCAGCTCGTCTTCGAGCTGCGCCCGGCGCACGACCCGACCAAGGCCTACGGCTTCGTCGGCTGCGTCATCAGCCTGAAGAACCTCTCCTCGTCGATCTGGACCTGGTATCGGAAGGGCGGCAAGTGGGCGGTCAAGAAGGTGATCGAGATCCCGGCGGAGCCTGCCGACGCGGACGACCTGCCGCCCGTGCTCAAGGGGTTCAAGGCGGTGCCGCCGCTGGTCACCGACATCGACCTCTCGATGGACGACCGGTTCCTCTACGTCTCCTGCTGGGGCACCGGCGACATGCTGCAGTACGACGTTTCCGACCCCATGAAGCCGAAGCTTGCGGGCAAGGTCCGGATCGGCGGCATCGTCTCGCGCGCGACCCATCCGGGGGCGGCGAACGGAGCGCTCAACGGCGGACCGCAAATGGTCGAGATCAGCCGTGACGGCAAGCGCGTCTACTTCACCAACTCGCTCTACGGGGCGATCGACCCGCAGTTCTACCCGGACGGGATCGACGGCTGGATGGTCAAGCTCGACGTCGGCGAGAACGGCGGGATCGACGTCGATCCGAACTTCTTCGTCGACTGGCCGAAGGGCCACCGGCCGCACCAGGTGCGGCTCGAGGGCGGCGACTGCTCGTCGGATTCCTACTGCTATCCGTGAGCGGGCCGAAACCCTGACGGGGCGTCATGGCTGAGCTGGCACCCTGGCTCGCCGTCGCCGGGCTTGGCGCCTTCCATGGCGCCAATCCGGCGATGGGCTGGCTCTTCGCCGTGGCGCTCGGCCTGCACCGGCAAAGCCGGCGCATCGTCTGGCTGGCGCTCCTGCCGATCGCCATCGGCCACGGGCTGTCGGTCGCTCTCGTGCTTGCGCTGGCGATGACGCTCGGCCTCTTCGTCGACCAGCGGGCGCTCGAGGTGGCTTGCGGCCTCCTGCTCCTGGGCTGGGCCGGCTATCATGTGGCCTTCGGCCATCGCGCGCGGGTGCAGGTCGGCATGCGGACCGGCATGGCCGGGCTCGGGCTCTGGTCGTTCCTGATGGCGACGAGCCACGGGGCGGGGCTGATGCTGTTGCCGGTGGTGCTCTCGCTCTGCCTCGCCGCCACGCCGGCGCGCGAGCTGACGGCCTCCGGCTCGACGCCCGTGGCGCTGGCGGCGCTCGGCGTGCACACGGCGGCGATGCTCGCCGTCACGGGGGCCATAGCGGTCGCCGTCTACGAGTTCCTCGGCGTCGCCTTCCTGCGCCGCGGCTGGCTCAACCTCGACCGTCTCTGGACGCTCGCCCTGGTCGTCACCGGGCTGATCCTGCTGCTCTGAGCGACACTCAGGCCGCAGCGGCGGCGGCGCGGCGGCGGCGCCACTCGCCGACGAGCGGCCAGACCAGGAGCACGATCGCCACGATGAGGAAGGCGAGGGAGATCGGCCGGGTGAACATGGGCGTGATGGAGCCGCCGGTCATCATCAGGCCGGTCCTCAGCTTCGCCTCCATCAGCGGTGCCAGGACGAAGCCGATGACGAAGGGACCGAGCGGGTAGCGGGCGCGCTCGAGGCCGAAGCCGATGACGCCGAAGATCAGCATCACCCAGACGTCGAACATGACGTTGTCGAGGCCGAATGAGCCGATGACGCAGAAGACGATGATCACCGGCAGGAGGTAGGTGCGCGGCACGTAGGCGAGCTTCGCCACCCAGCCCGTGCTGGCCACCATGACGGCCAGCATGACGAAGTTGGCGACGAGGCAGGCGGCGATCATGGCGTAGACCACGTCGCCATTGGTGATGAAGAGGGCGGGGCCCGGGGTGATCGAGTGGATCATCAGGGCACCGATCAGGATGGCGTCGATGACCGAGCCCGGGATGCCCATGGCGATGAGCGGGATGAGCGCTCCGCCGACCGTGGCGTTGTTTGCGGTCTCCGAGGCGACGATGCCGGCCTCCGAGCCCTTGCCGAACTCCTCCGGCGTCTTCGAGAGGTTCTTGGTCGTGGTGTAGGCGATGACCGAGCCGATCGAGGCACCGACGCCCGGCAGGATGCCGACCAGCGTGCCGATCAGGCCGGAACGGAGCATGTTGGCGCCGTACTTGATCCAGTCGCGGATCGGCAGGAGGATGCCCGTGCGCTGCGATTCGACCCGTTCGATCTTGCGGCCGAGGTCGAGCACGTCGCTGATGATCTGGCTCACGGCGAAGACGCCGATCAGCACCGGCAGGAGCTTCAGCCCGCCGTTCAGCATGTACCAGTCGAAGGTGAGCCGCGGCTGGCCGGCGGAGGGATCGACGCCGGGCATCGAGACCAGCATGCCGAGGAGGCCGGCGACCAGGCCCTTGACCAGGTTGCCCTGGCTGACCGAGGCGATCAGCACCATGGCCATCATGATCAGCGTGAAATACTCGAACGGGCCGAAGCGCGTGGCCCAGATCGAGAGCGGCTTGGCGAGGAGGAGGAGGAAGACCCAGGAGATGATGCCGCCGGCGAAGGAGGCGGCGATGCCGAGGCCGAGCGCCCGGCCGGGCTTGCCGGCGCGCGCCATCGGGTAGCCGTCGAACGTCGTCATGACGTTGGACGGCGTGCCGGGCATGCGCAGCAGCGTCGCGGTGATCAGGCCGCCGGTGATCGAGCCCACATACATGCCGATCAGCAGCACCACGGCGTCGGTCGGCAGCATGTAGTAGGTGAGCGGCAGGGTGAGGGCGATCAGCATCGCCCCGGTCAGGCCCGGGATGGCGCCGACCACGATGCCGAGCACGGTGCCGAGCACGACGAAGAAGAACGCCATGGGCGCGAAGACGAGGCCAAGGCCGCTGCCGAGGCCGGAGAGCACGGCTTCCATGGCTCAGATGTTCCTCATGTTCAAAGGCCCGGCAGGTCGACGACGAAGACGCGGGTGAAGATGTACTGGCTGCCGAAGCCGACGAGGGCGGCGAGCCCCAGGACGAGCGGCATCTGGCGGGGCTTGAAGCGGATCAGGGTGCCGATGAGCAGCACCAGGTAGATCGTGGTCATCACTGCGAAGGTGGTGAGGCGGTAGTGCATGGCGGCGACGTAGAGGAGCGTCAGCACCAGCACGGCGCCGGCATCGAGGAGGCCCTCCCGTTGCGGGCGTTCGACCGGCCGGCGGTCGAGGCAGGCGCGCACGATGAGGCCCACCGCCATGAGGATGATGAGGGCGGCCGTCACCTGCGGCACCGGTGCCGAGCCCAGGGGCTCGAAGCTGCCGGGCGGGATGTCACGGGTCTCGAAGAGCGCGATCGCGGCGATGACGATCACCATCAGCGCCACGCCGATCTCGACGCGCGGGTCGACACGATCCTGCAAGCCCGGGACCTCCCTGAAAAAGCGGCGGCCGGCGACCCGACAGGTCGCCGGCCGTGACGTGGCAGCTACTTCTGTTCGGCCTGCTTGGCAACGGGCTCGATGCGGGCGTAGGTGTCGTCGAGGCTCGTCTGGAGCTCGGCGTCGCGCAGGAAGACCGGGCCGAAGGCCTTCTCGGTGAAGAAGGCCTGCACCTGCGGGGTCTCCGTCGCCTGCTGCAGCGCGTCCGCCATGCCGGCGACGGCTTCCGCCGGCGTGTCCTTCGGCGCGAACCACCAGCTGTCGACGCAGAACTGCATGTCGTAGCCGAGCTCGTTCATGGTCGGCACCTCCGGCAGCCGCTCGCTGCGCTCCGTGCCGGTGTAGGCGAGGGGCTTGATCTCGCTCTCCGGGTTCTCGCTGCCGTCGGGCATGCGGGTGAAGTTGAGGACCTCGGCCGCCGACAGCACCGAGACGTTGGTCTGGTTGCCGGTGAGCGCCGTGAAGTTCGCCGTGCCGCCGCCGATCTGGACGAAGCGGAACTGGGCACCCTCCTCCAGGTTCTGCAGCATGATCCCGGCCATGTGGTTGATGGCCCCGATATTGGCGCCGAAGATCAGCGTGTCGGGCTCGGCCTTGGCCTTGGCGAGCAGGTCCTCGATCGAGTCGATGCCGCTGTCCTTGCGGACCACCGGCATGAGGCAGAACGTGCCGGTGGTGGCGACCGGCGTGAAGTCCTGGTAGCCGAAGTCGAACTGCTCCATGGCCTGGCCGCCCATCAGGGCGATGTGCAGGGTGAGGAAGGTGTAGCCGTCGGGCTCGGCCTCCATCACCTGCCGGGCGCCGATCGAGAAGTGGCCGCCGACATTCACGATCGTCAGCGGCTGGGGCAGGATGTCGTTCTCCTGGATCGCCATCTGATAGGCGCGGGTCACCTGGTCCGAGCTGCCGCCGGGCTGGAACGGCACGATCACCTTGATCGGCTTCTCCGGCCATTCGGCCCGGGCTTCGCCGCCGGCGAGGCCGGTGCCCACCAGGGCCAGCGTCAGCGCCAGGGCGGCACCCCTCAGGGCGGTCCTCTTGGTCGTCGTCGTCATCGTCCTGCCTCCTCTGCTTCTCGCTCGATCTGCGTTGCGGATTGACCCGTGCGCCGGCGACTGTGCCAGCACCCGGTCGGGGCTTCAATGCTGCTCATCCTGCCGTCGGCCGGGCGGCGCGGCTGGCCCTTCCGCGCTTCGCCACGGGCTCCTGGTCGCGGCGGCAGACCTCCGCGATGAGGTCGCCGAGGTGGGTGGCCGCCGGGTTGGCCTCGACGCCGGCGCGGGTGATGATGCCGGCCGATCGCACCCAGCTCGCTGCGGCGAGCGGCACCGGGACGATCTCCGCGACACCCGAGCTGCGCAGATGACCGAGCGCATGGAAGCTGAGATAGGTGCTGTCGCGCATCAGCCCGAGCTTGATGTCGATGATGTCGGTCTCGATCATCGGCCGGGGCGGCGTCAGGCCGTGCGCGCGCATCAGGATCTCGAGGCGGCGCACCAGGTAGGTCTGCGGGTTGGGCAGGATCCAGGGATAGTCGAGCAGGTCGGCGACGGTGCTGTTGGTGGCGGTCTGCAGCGGGTGGTTGCGGTCGGCGATCACCCGGTACTCGTCGTCCAGGAGGGGCCGGGCCTCGAGATCCGGCGCCTCGTCGCCTTCCGGCACCGCCGCCACCACGACGTCCAGCCGGCCGGCCCTGAGCTCGGCCTTGAGCACGTCGTCGGTGCCGCCGATGACCCGCAGCTGCACGTCCGGCCGGTCGGTGCGGAACGCCCGGATCGCCTCCGGGATGACCCGGCTCTGCCAGGCCGGGCCGGCGCCGAGGCGCACGAGGCCGGAGGTGCCGTTGCGCAGCGCCTGGATCTCGCTCTCGGCCTCGGCCATGCCGGCGCGGATGGTGCGGGCGTGGCGGCGGAAGCTCTCGCCGTAGACGGTGAGCGAGACGCCGCGCGAGCGCCGGTCGAAGAGGCTGACGCCGGCCTCGTCCTCGAGCCGGTGCATGGCCTTGGTCAGCGCCGGCTGGGTCAGGCCGAGCTTCTTCGCCGCCGCGCGCATGCTGCCCTCGGCGGCAACCGTCAGGAAATACTCGATGTTACGCAGCTCCACCGGTCGAACGCCTCGCCTGAAATTACCGGTAGTTATCGATACTCTTCTTATTGGCTCTTGCCCCGTCGCGCAACATCTTGTCAAAATGGCCGCACTCGGAACCAATCGGTCGGCGCCCTCCGATGCGCCGGCGAAAGGGGAGGCCAGAAGATGGCAGATCAGATGAGCCGCGCGCGTCGCGCGGTGCTCCGCTATGGCGTCGCGATTCTCGCGGCGGCCACGCTTGGCGGCCTCGGCGGGCCGGCGCTCGCCGACTATCCGGAGAAGCCGATCCGCGTGATCGTCCCGACCCAGGCCGGCGGCGGCATGGACAGCGTGGCGCGCATTTTCCAGCGCTATTTCGACGAGAACGACCTGCTCGGCCAGAAGATGGTCGTGGTCAACATGGAGGGCGCCGGCGGCACCATCGGCACCCGGGCGGTCCGCGATGCCGAGCCGGACGGCTACACCATCGGCATGTGGCACGAGGGGCTGATCACCTCCAACGTCATGGGCGTTGCCGATTTCGACCACACCGCCTTCGAGCTCCTGGGCGTCACCGCCTATGGCGATCTCGGCTTCGGTGTCGGCAAGGATTCGCCCTATCAGACCTTCGAAGCACTGCTCGACGGTGCCAGGGCCGAGCCGAACAGCGTCAAGTGCGCCACCAATATCGGCCTGCCGGTGCATTTCGTGCCGCTGATGGTGCAGGACGCCGCCGGGGTCGAGTTCCGCTACGTCCAGGTCGGCGGCGGCGCCAAGCGGTTCCCGTCGGTGGTGGCGGGGCATACCGACTTCGCCATCTTCGGTGCCATCGAGATGGTCAAGTGGGCCGATGCCGACCTCGTGCCGATCGTGCTCTTCGCCGACGAGCGCAACGTGCTGCTGCCGGACGTGCCGACCGCCAAGGAGCTCGGCGTCGACGTCGTCGCGCGCGCCAACCGCATCTGGCTGGCGCCGAAGGGCACGCCGCCCGAGATCGTCGAGCACCTGTCGAATGCCTTCCGCACCGCCATGGAAGATCCCGCGATCCAGGAGCAGCTGGTCGACCAGGGCCTGGTGCCGGTCTTCGTCGAGCGGGAAGCCCTGCTCGCCGAGCTGGACTGGTGGGCCGAGACGGCCGGGCCGCTCGTCGAGAAGGCGCGCGAGCTGCAGCAGTAGGCGGGGTCCTCGCGCATGAGTCTTCGGCGCCGCCTCTGGGTCGACGCGGCGGGGCGGCGGGATCTCCTGCTCGCCCTCGCCGTGACCCTGCTGGCCGTGGTGGTGTACTGGCAGGCCAGCCTGCTGCCGCCACCCTTCTTCGACCCGGTCGGCTCGGCGGCGGTGCCGAAGCTCGTCGCCGTCGTGCTGGTGCTGCTCGCCATCGGCGTCGTCGTCGAGCGGCTGCGGACGGCGCCGGGCAGCGTCGAGACGGGCTTCGCGCCCGAGGTGGTCGACGACGAGCCGGCAGCGCCGGCGCCGTGGACGGCGCTCGCCAGCATCGTCCTGCCGGTGCTCTACGTTTCCGTGATGCAGGCGGGCTGGCTCGCCTTCGCCCAGGCCTCGACCCTCTTCGTCTTCGCGCTCGGAGCGCTCTTCAGCCGCTTCCGGCCCCGGCTCCTGCTGTTCCTGGTGCCGGTCGCGTTCCTCGCCGGCTACGGCCTCGACTACATCTTCACGGAGATCCTCTACGTGGACCTGCCGCAACGCTCGCTGCTCGGGGGCTCCTGAGCCGTGCTCGGTGATCTCGGTTCCGCGCTCCTCTACATCGCCCAGCCCTGGCCCTTCTTCTTCGTGCTGCTCGGCACCTCGCTCGGCGTCTTCGTCGGCGCCGTGCCGGGGCTCACCGGCGGCATGCTGATCGCCCTCGTCATGCCGCTCACCTTCTACATGGACAGCACCCTGGCGCTGGTCATGATGGTGGCGATGTATGTGGGCTCGGTCTCGGGCGGGCTGATCAGCGCCACGCTCCTGCGCATGCCGGGCACGCCGTCCTCGGTGATGACCACCTTCGACGGCTATCCCATGGCCCAGCAGGGCTATCCGGAGCGGGCGCTCGCACTCGGCATCGGCTCGTCCCTGATCGGCGGGCTGGTCGCCGGCGTCGTCCTCGTGCTGCTATCGCCGCCGCTCTCCAAGTGGGCCATGACGTTCAGCCCCTGGGAGTATTTCACCATGGTGCTGATGGCGATCGTGCTGATCGCCTCGATCAGCCAGGGCAGCATGATCAAGGGCCTGATCGCCGGCTTCCTCGGCATGGTCATGGCGATGCCGGGCCTGAACGAGAGCGACGGCCAGCTGCGCCTCACCTTCGGCGTCGACGCGTTCGCCGACGGCTTCAAGCTCCTGCCGGTGCTGCTCGGCGCCTTCGTCATGAGCCAGGTGATCAAGGACGCGCTCGAGATCAACAAGCGGCCGGTGATGCTGAAGCTCGGCGCCGCCCGGGTGCTGGTGCCGCTGCGCGAATGGAAGACCCACTGGGTCAACATCCTGCGTTCCTCGGTGATCGGCACCTGGATCGGCATCCTGCCCGGCGTCGGCGCCTCGATCTCGGCGATGGTCGCCTACGTGACGGCGCGGAACTTCTCGAAGACGCCGGAGAAGTTCGGCACGGGCCATCCCGAAGGGATCGTCGCCTCGGAGGCTGCCAACAACGCCAATGTCGGCGGTGCGCTCATCCCGCTGATCACCATGGGCATCCCGGGCAGCCCGATCGACGCGATCCTGCTCTCCGCCCTGATCCTCCACAACATCCAGCCGGGGCCATTGCTCTTCATCACCAATGGCGATTTCGTCTGGGCGCTGATGGCCGCCTATCTCGTCGCCAACATCGTCATGTTCCTCATCATGACCGTCTCGATCCGCTGGATCGCGCGGGTGGTGACGGTCGAGAAGGCGTTCATCCTGCCCATCATCTTCGTCTGCTGCGTGATCGGTGCCTATGCGCTGAGCAACCGGATGTACGACGTCTGGGTGGTGATCGCCTTCGGCGTGATCGGCTTTTTGCTCGACCGGGCCAAGGTGCCGCTCGGACCCTTCGTCATCGGCTTCGTGCTCGCCGAGATCTTCGAGGCGGAACTGCGCTCGAGCCTGCAGATGTCGGACAACGGCATTCTCGGCATCCTCGACCGGCCGATCGCCTGCACTTTCGTTCTCATCTCCGTCGCCATGCTGATCTGGCCGTTCTTCCAGAGCTGGCGCCAGCGACGGTCCGCCATGCTTTCGGAGACTGCCCGATGAAGCCGTCCAACGTCCTTTTCATCATGTCGGACGAGCACAGCCGCCGACATCTCGGCGCCTATGGCGACGACTTCGTCAAGACGCCGAACATGGACGCGCTGGCTGAGCGGGGCACGCTCTTCGAGAACGCCTACTGCAACTGCCCGATCTGCGTGCCGTCCCGGGCGAGCTTCGCCACCGGCCGCTACGTCCACGAGATCGGCAACTGGGACAATGCCGCGCCCTACGAGGGGGAGCCTTCGAGCTTCGGCCACACGCTGGCCGCGACCGGCCATCGCTGCGATTCGGTCGGCAAGCTGCACTATCGCAGTGCGGAGGACCCGAACGGCTTCGACAACGAGATCCTGCCGCTCCATGTGCTGAACGGGAAGGGCGACCTGCAGGGCATCCTCAGGAGCCCGCCGCCGGTGCGGGACGCGGTGAAGCAGCTCGCCGCCGACGCCGGCGTCGGCGACAGCACCTATCTCGACTACGACCGCAAGATCAGGGATGCCGCCACGGACTGGCTGGAAGAAACCGCGAAGGCGCCGCCGGACAAGCCCTGGATGCTCTTCGTCTCCTTCGTCTGCCCGCACTTCCCGCTGGTGGCGCCCAAGGAGTTCTTCGATCTCTACCCGCTCGACCAGGTGCCGATGCCGCGCCTCACCGCGCCCGAGGATTTTCCGGACCACCCGGTGATGCGCATGTTCCGCAAGGTCCAGAGCTACCAGGACCATTTCCGCGACGAGGCGCACGTGCGGACGGCCATCGCCGCCTATCTCGGCATGGTGAGCTTCCTCGACGACAATATCGGGCGGCTGCTGCGCACCCTGGACGCCACCGGCCTCGCCGAGGACACGGTGGTCGTCTACACCTCCGACCATGGCGACAATCTCGGCACCCGGACGCTCTGGGGCAAATCCAACATGTACGACGAGAGCGCCGGCGTGCCGCTCATCATGGCCGGTCCGGGCGTGCCCGAGGGCCCGCGGGTGAAGACGCCGGTCTCGCTGGTCGACGCGCACCCGACCATCCTCGAGGTGATGGGCGAGGCGTCCGACCCGAAGCTCCCCGGCCGCTCGCTGCTGGCGATCGCCGAGGGTGCCGAGGCGGACCGGACGGTCTTTTCCGAGTACCATGCCGTGGCCTCGATCACCGGCGTCTTCATGGTCCGCTTCGGCCGCTACAAGTACATCCACTACGAGGGCTACGAGCCGCAGCTCTACGACCTCGAGGCCGACCCGTTCGAGACGACCGATCTCGCCGGCGATCCGGCCCATGCCCAGACCGTCGCCGAGGGCGACCGGCGGCTGCGGGCCATCTGCGATCCATCCGAGGTCAACGCCCGGGCTTTCGCCGACCAGCGCGCCAGGATCGAGGCCGCCGGCGGCGAGGACAAGGTGCGCGGCCTCGGCAGCTATCCCTACACACCGGCGCCCGGCGAGGCGCCGCGCATTTCCGGAGGAACCGCGGCATGAGCGAGACTGCCGACCGCCCCAATGTGATGCTGGTGATGGTCGACCAGTGGGCCGGGCCCCTGCTCGGCGTTGCCGGCCATCCCTACATCCAGACCCCGACCCTGGACCGGCTCGCCGCCATGGGCGTGCGCTACAACCGCGCCTACAGCGAGTGCCCGATCTGCATCCCGGCGCGGCGCACGCTGATGACCGGCACGACGACGCGCACGCACGGCGACCGGATCTTCGGCACGGTCAACCGCATGCCGGGCCTGCCGACCATCGCCCAGAGCTTCCGGGACGGCGGCTACCAATCCTTCGCGGTCGGCAAGCTGCACGTCTACCCGCCGCGCGACCGGATCGGCTTCGACGACGTGCTGCTCTCGGAGGAGGGGCGACCGCATCTCGGGGCGGTCGACGACCACGACCTCTATCTCGCCGACCGCGGCCATGCCGGCAAGCAGTTCATGCACGGCATGAACAACAACGACTACATGCACCGGCCCTGGCACCTGCCCGAGGACTGCCACGTCACCAACTGGGCGTCGGAGCAGATGTGCCGGGTGATCAAGCGGCGCGACCCGACCCGCCCGGCCTTCTGGATGCTCTCCTACACCCACCCGCACCCGCCGCTGGTGCCGCTCGAGTCCTATGTCGAGTTGTACCGCACGCTCGGCGTCGACGAGCCGCTGCAGGCCGAGTGGGCGAAGGACCCGGCGAAGCTGCCCCGGGCGCTTCGGATGATCCGTGACTTCTATCCGGTCTATCCGCCGGCGGTGATCGCCGAGATCCGCCGCGCCTACTATGCGCTCTGCACCCATATCGACCACCAGCTCCGCATCGTGCTCGGCACGCTGCGCGAGGAGGGGCTGCTCGACAACACGGTCATCCTGCTGGCGGCCGACCACGGCGACATGCTCGGCGATTTCGGCCTCTTCGCCAAGCGCACCTATTTCGAGCGCTCGGCCAACATCCCGATGATCCTGGCGGGCCCGCCCGGCCACCCGCGCATTCCGGCGGGTCACACCGACACCCGCCTCGTCGGCCTGCAGGACATCATGCCGACGCTGCTCTCGCTCGCCGGCATCGCCGTGCCGCAGAGCTGCGACGGGCTCGACATGACGGCCGAGAGCGTGCGCAGCGAGCTCTATGGCGACTGCCTCGAGAGTGCGGGCGCCAGCCGGATGCTGCATGACGGCCGCCACAAGCTGATCTGGTACCCGGCCGGCAACGCCTTCCAGCTCTTCGACATGGAGGAGGACCCGAGCGAGACCAGGGACCTCGCCGGCAATCCCGACTATGCCGCGACGCTGGCCGGGCTGCAGGAGCGGCTCGCCGAGCGCTGCTACGGCGCGGATATCGACCAGGGCTGGGTCAAGGACGGCCGGCTCGCGGGCTTCGACCCCGGCCCCTACACGAAGAAGATGGACCGCAGCTTCTCCGGCCAGCGCGGGCTGCACTACCCGCAGCCGCCCGAGGCCGCCAAGGACCAGATGGTCGGCTTTCCCCAGTAGCCACGGAGGTTTTCCCTTGTCTCTCAGCTCGGCGGGCTCGCGATGAGCCGGCTTCTCGGCATCACGGTGATGCCCGAATGGATCCAGGCCGAAGGTATCGACCGCGTCCTCGACAATCTCGAGATGGCTGGTGCGAATGCGGTCGGCACCTCGCCCTATGTCATGGCGCCGAGCGACGACCCGGCCGCCGGGCGCGAGCCGCCGATCGACGCGGGTGCCGGCAAGGTGCGGTTGCTCGACCGCGACCTCTGGGGCAAGCGCGAGTTGCGCTGCGTGACCGCACCCAGTTTCGCGCCGGACACCTCGCTCTATGCGGGTCTGCGCTACCAGCCGGCCGCGGCGAGCGAGCTGACGGAGCGCGAGGGCTCGAAGGTCGGTGAGTTCATCGCGGCCGCGCAGAAACGCGGCATCCAGGTGCATCTGCAGGTCCAGGCCGCCATTCCGCCCGGCTACCGGGTGCAGTTCGGCGGCCCGGAGGCCGAGGACGAGCCGCTGTTGCCGGACGGCAGCACGCATGTCGGCCGGGTCGACAAGAACGGCAGCCTCGCGTCACCGGAGATCACGGCGTATCTCGAGGCCCTGCTGAAGGACGTGGCGAAGGCCTACCCGACGGTCGACGCGGTGCGCCTCGACTGGCCGGAGTACCCGCCCTACACGCTCGATGCCTGGCTCTTCGACATCTCGGCCCATGCCGAGCGGGCGGCGAAGGCCAGGGGCTACGACTTCGAGGCGCTGCGCGAGGTGGCCGGCCGCTACCAGAGGGAGCCCGCGCGCTTCCTCGAGGACGGGCTCGGGCCCCTGGCCGAGCTCGGCCGGTTCAAGGCGGATCTCGCGGTCGACCTCCTTGGCCGGGCGCGGGCCGTGCTGCCGGCCAGGACGAAGCTCGTCGCCCACGCCTTCCCGCCGCCCTGGAACGAGCTCTCGGGGCTCGACTTCGGCCGGGTCGGGGCGGTCGCCGACGACATTGCGGTCAAGCTCTACACCATGCACTGGCCGATGATGCTCAAGGGCTATCTCGAGCGGATGGGGCGGCTGGACGCGGCGGGTGCCGCGGCGATCCAGAAGCTCTTCGACACGGGCGACGCACCGCTCGACGCGATCCGCTATCCCGAGCCGCACGAGGCGCACCCGGTGGGTGCCGAGGCGCAGGCGCGGAAGATCCGGGCCGCCGCTGCGGCGGCGCCCAGCATCCACGCGGCCGCCCATGCCTATGGCCCGATCGACGACGTGCTGGCCCGCGCCCGGGTCGCCTGGGAGGCCTCGAACGGGCGGATCTGGTTCAACCGCTACGGCTATCTGAGCGACGCCAAGCTCAAGGGGCTCGGCAGGCTCTAAGCCGGGGCGTCGGCACGCTGCAGGAGGGCCAGAAGGCCCTCGAGGAGGGCGGTCGGCGAGGGCGGGCAGCCCGGGATGTGCAGGTCGACCGGGACGACGGCGTCGACGCCGCCGGCGACCGCGTAGCTTGCCTTGAAGATGCCGCCGTCCACGGCACAAGCGCCGACCGCCACCACCCATTTGGGATCGGGCGTCGCCTCCCAGGTGCGGCGCAGCGCTTCGGCCATGTTCTTCGTCACCGGCCCCGTCACCATGAGCACGTCGGCGTGTCGCGGGCTAGCGACGAAGCGGATGCCGAAGCGCTCGACGTCGTAGAAGGCGTTGCTCAGCGCGTGGATCTCGAGCTCGCAGCCATTGCACGAGCCGGCATCCACCTCGCGAATCGACAGACTCCGGCCGAGCCGGCGCCGCGTGGCCCGCTCCAGCGCCTGGCCGAGTTCAGCCAACGCCGCGTCGGCCGGTGACGGAGCGGCCTCGGTCAGCGGCGGGCGGAAGAGGTTCGCGAACAGCAGCTTCCGCATCAGAGATCATGCCCCGAGTACGAGCAATTGAAGGATTTGTTGCAGAGCGGGAAGTCGGCGATGATGTTGCCTTCGATCACCGCCTCCAGCAGCGGCCACTGGAACCAGGACGGGTCGCGTAGGTGGCAGCGGGCGATGCGGCCCTCGGCGTCGAGCCTGAGCCAGGTGAGCACGTCGCCGCGAAAGCTTTCGGCGAGCGCCATGCCTTCGCCTTCGGCCGGCGGCAGATCGACCCGCAACGGGCCGTCGGGGAGGGTGGCGAGGAGCTGCTCGACGAGGTTCAGGCTCTGCTCCACCTCGCGGATGCGGACCCAGACGCGAGCGTCGACATCGCCCTCCTCCAGCACGGGCACGGTGAAGTCGAGCCGGTCGTAGGGCGCATAGCCCGGGCACTTCCGGCTGTCGAAGCCGCGGCCGGCGGCCCGGCCGACATGGCCGCCGGCGCCGTACTGGCGGGCGAGGGCAGGGTCGAGGCGGCCGGTGCCGACCGTGCGGTCCTGGAGCGAGGCCGTGCTGTCGTAGAGCTGGATCAGGGCCGGAAAGCGCCGGCGGACCGCCTCGATGGCGGCGCGGATGGCGTCGCTGCCGGCCTCGTCGAGATCGCCGGCGACGCCGCCCGGCAGGACGCGGTCGCGCATCAGGCGGTGGCCGAAGGCGGCCTCGG
The DNA here is from genome assembly GCA_964528705.1 of uncultured Geminicoccaceae bacterium. GTDB lineage: Bacteria > Pseudomonadota > Alphaproteobacteria > Geminicoccales > Geminicoccaceae > SLRI01. The sequence continues at coordinate 7,221 of CAZGUW010000041.1, read as the reverse complement.
CGGCACGCAAGGTCCGCTCGCGCAGGACGCCGCACTCGGCCAGCATCAGCGCGAAGGAGGCGTCGTTGCAGATGGCGCCGATGTCGCCGAGATGGTTGGCGAGCCGTTCCAGCTCCGCCATGAGCGCCCGGATTGCTGCTGCCCGGGGTGGTGCCTCGACACCCAGGGCGGCCTCGGCGGCGCGGGCGAAGGCGAGGGCATAGGCCACCGTGGCGTCGCCCGAGAGGCGGCCGGCGAGCTTCGCTCCCTGGGCGAGATCGGCGCCGGCCAGCAGGCTCTCGATCCCCTTGTGGACATAGCCCAGCCGCTCCTCGAGGCGGACCACGGTCTCGCCCGAGGCGTGGAAGCGAAAATGGCCGGGCTCGATGATCCCGGCATGGACGGGCCCCACCGGCACCTCGTGCAGCGCCTCGCCCTCGGCGGTGAGGAAGGGGTAGGCCGAAGGCTCCGTGGTCGTGGGGAGCGCACCGGCGAGCGGGTGTCTGACGCCCCATTTGCCGTGATCGAGCCAGGGGCGGGTGTCGGGCAGACCTTCCGGCTCGAGGCCGAAGAGGTCGCGCGCCGCGCGCTCGAGGCGGATGGCCGGCGGGTGGTAGCGGCTGACCGAGGGATAGCGGCCATCCACGCAGGCGACGCTGACCACGCCGAACGTGCCGCGCTCGCCGTCGTGCAGCGCCATATGGACGGTTGCCGGCTCACCCCAGAGGCCCATGAGCGTCCAGTTGCCCTCGGCGAGCTGGGCGATGGCGAAGCTCCAGCGGGCAGGCTCGAGCCGGGTGCGCGGCCAGGGGCGATGGTTCGGGACCGGCTCGCCTTCGGCCAGGAGGTCGGTCAGGGCCGGCATGGCGGTTCTCTCATCCGAGCAGCACCCCGACATTCTGGAACCAGGCGACGAGCGGCGGCGGCAGGTAGATGCCGGCCATCAGCACCAGCGCCAGGTGGGCCTGCATCGGCAGGTTGGTGCCGGTGGCGGGTGCCGTGCTGCCGGTGGGCTCGCCGAAGGCGATGCCGGTGAGCCGGAGCAGGAGCGCGCCCATGCCGAGGAGCAGCCCGAGGACGAGCGGGATGGCGAGGAGCGGCACCCTGGCGAAGGTCGAGCTGACCACCAGGAACTCGCTCATGAAGATGCCCATGGGCGGCAGGCCGGCGATGGCGAGGACGCCGATGACGAAGCCCCACCCGAGGGCCGGGTGGCTCTGGGTCAGGCCCTTGATGTCGGCGATGCGCTGCGTGCCCTTGACCTGGGCGATGTTGCCGACGGCGAAGAAGATCGCGGACTTGGTCAGGCTGTGCATGACCATGTGCAGGAGGCCGGCGAAGTTGGCGAGCGGGCCGCCCATGCCGAAGGCGAAGACGATGATGCCCATGTGCTCGATCGAGGAGTAGGCGAAGAAGCGTTTGATGTCGCGCCGGCGGTAGAGCATGAGCGCGGCGAAGACGAGCGAGCCCAGGCCCATGGCGGCCATGAGCGGCCCGGGCGTGATGGCCTCCGGATTGGCCGCGATCAGGATCTTGAAGCGCAGGAGCGCATAGAGCGCGACGTTCAAGAGCAGGCCCGAGAGCACGGCCGAGATGGGGGTCGGGCCCTCCGCATGGGCGTCCGGCAGCCAGGCATGGACGGGGGCGAGGCCGACCTTGGTGCCGTAGCCGAGCAGCAGGAAGACGAAGGCGACGCTCAAGAGTGCCGGATCGAACTCGGCGGCGCGCGCGAGCAGCACGGTCCAGATCATGGCGTCCGCACCCTCGCCGACGACCGGCTGGGCGGCGGTGTAGAAGAGGATCGTGCCGAAGAGGGCAAGGGCGATGCCGACGCTGCCGAGAATGAAATACTTCCAGGCGGCCTCCAGGGCCTCATGCGTCTGGTAGATGCCGACCATGAGGACGGTGGTCAGCGTCGCCAGCTCGACCGCCACCCACATCAGCCCGATATTGTTCGAGACGAACGCGAGGTTCATGCCGAACATCATCATCTGGTACATGGCATGGTAGAAGCGGAGCTTGGTCGCCGTCAGCCGGCCGGTCTCGAGCTCGTGCTGGATGTAGCCGGCGCTGAAGACGCTGGTCGTGAAGGCGACGAAGCAGTTCAGCACGATGAAGACGATGTTGAGGTCGTCGACCAGGAGATAGGCGCCGGGCTCGGGGCGCTCGCCGGCGAGGAGCAGGAGCGCGGCCACGAGCGTCAGGAGGCTGGCGGCGACGTTCAGCCGGGCGGTCAGCCGATAGCCGGGCAGCGAGGCGAGCAGCGCCGCCGCGACCAGCGGAATCCAGAGGACGAGGGCCACGGGATCGAAACTCATCGCCGCTCGCCCCGGAAGGCGTCGAGGGCGCTCGTGTCGACCGTGTCGAAGCGCTCGCGGATGCGGAAGAGGAAGACGCCGATGACGATGAAGGCGATGAGGATCGAGAAGGCGACGCTGATCTCGACCACGAGCGGCATGCCGCGCGCCCCGGTGGCGGCGAGGATCAGCCCGTTCTCCAGCGACATGAAGCCGATGACCTGGCTCACCGCGTTGCGGCGGGTGACCATGAGGAGAAGGCCGAGCAGCAGCACGGCGAGCGCGAAGGCGAGATCCTCCCGGGCGAGCGGGTCGGCCTCCGGCGTGATCTTCAGGATGACCGCCATGGAGAGGGCCATGAGCCCCATGCCGGCCAGCATGGTCGGCCCGATGCCGACCACGGTCTCGATCTCGCGGTGGATGCCGAGCTGGCGGATGATGCGATGGAGGGCGAGCGGCACCACCAGCACCTTGAAGACGACGGCGATGATGGCCGTGACGTAGAGATGCGGGGCTCCCTGGACGTAGGCCTGCCAGGCGACCGAGAGGGCGAGTACGAGGGCATGCAGGGCGAAGACGTTGACCAGGGCCGAGAGCCGGTCCTGGTAGAGCAGCATGAAGCTGACCAGCACGAGCCCGCCGGCGAGGAGATGGGCGATGTCGAAGGCGAGGCTGCCCATCACAAGCTCCGGGACACGAAGAGCAGGAGCGTGCCCAATAGGCCCAGCATGAGGGCGGCGCCCAGGAACTGCGGCACGCGGAAGACCCGCATCTTGGCGATCGAGGTCTCGAAGAGGGCGAGGAGGGCGGCCCCCAGGGCGAGCTTGACGACGAAGAAGCCGACGCCCTGCAGCCAGGCGAGGGGGCCGGCGCCGGCGCTGCCGAGACCGAAGGGCAGGAAGACGCTGGCGATCAGCGCCATGAAGAGCAAGAGCTTGAGCGAGGCGGCGAGCTCGATCATGGCGAGGTGCCGGCCGGAGTATTCGAGCACCATGGCCTCGTGGATCATGGTGAGCTCGAGGTGGGTTGCCGGGTTGTCGACGGGGACGCGGGCATTCTCGGCGATGGCGACGATGATCAGCGCGATGAGGGCGAGGCCGAGGGAGACGCGGAGCCCGACATCGTCCGAGGCGAGATAGGCGGTAATGGTGGCGAGCTGGGTCGAGCCCGCGACCAGGGCGATGGTGAAGATGATGAGCAGCATGGCGGGCTCGGCGAGCGACGCGATCATCATCTCCCGACTGGCGCCGATGCCGCCGAAGCTGGTGCCGATGTCCATGCCGGCGAGCGCCGTGAAGAAGCGGGCACTGGCGAGGAGGGCGACGATGACGATGAGGTCGGCGGTCCAGCTGAAGAGGAGGCCCGAGGCGAAGGTCGGCACGAGGGCCGCCGCCACCCAGGTCGCAGCGAAGATCAAATAGGGGGCGATGCGGAAGAGCCAGGAGGCGTTCTCCGCCAGCACCACCTCCTTGCGCAGCAGCCGGGCGAGGTCGCGATAGGGCTGCAGGACCGGGGGACCCCGGCGCCGCAGCAGCCGCGCCTTGAAGGTGCGCACGAGCCCGGTGAGCCCGGGTGCGAGCAGCAGCACGAGCGCCATCTGGGCGCCCTGGACGGCGAGGCCTCCGATCAGCTCCACGGGGTCAGCTCCATAGGGCGAGCGCCAGGAGCAGGAGGACGAGGGCGGCGAAGACGAGGCTGAGATAGCGGCGGATGGTCAGGAACTGCAGCACGTTCAGCCGGCCGGCGGTCATCTCGACCAGGCCCGCGAGCGGCGCGTAGAGCCGCTCCCAGAAGACGTCCTGCTGGCGGAGCGTGTGGCGTGCCGGCCGGAGGTCGCCGGGCCCCGGCATGTCGACCGTCTCGGCCGAGCGGAGGAGGAGCGGGCCGAGGACGCGCTGGATCGGCTGGGCGAGGCTGGCGCCGCTGTACTGGCCGGCGGCGACCGGCTGATCGAAGCCGCAGCCCCAGGCCCGGCCGCGGCGGAGCCCGCGCGAGGCGAGACGGTGGATGGCAAGAGCGGTGAGCCAGCCCGAGGCGAGGATGAAGAGGAACACGAGCAGGCCGTTATATGAGCTCCGGCTCTCAGCGATCGGCACGATGGTGAGCCAGGCGAGGGAGCGCTGGACCGGCATGGTCTCGCCGACCAGGGCGGTCGTGACCGGCGCCAGGGCATCGATGACGAGGCCCGGCAGGATGCCGGCGAGGAGGCAGAGGACGGCAAGCCCGGCCATGGCGGCGAGCGACAGCCGGTCGACCTCCATGGCGCCGGCGGCCGCCGGTGAGCGCGGCCGGCCGAGGAAGGTCACGCCATAGGCCTTGACGAAGCAGGCGGCGGCCAGGGCCGCGGCCAGGGCCAGCATGGCGCCGACGGCCGGCACCATCACCTTGAGCCCCCAGTCGCCGAGCGCCGGGCTCTGCAGGATCGCCTGGAAGAGCAGCCACTCCGAGGCGAAGCCGTTGAAGGGTGGCAGGGCGGCGATGGCGACGGCGCCTGCGAGGACCACGACGCTGGTCACCTTCAGGCGATGGATGAGCCCGCCGAGCCGCTCCATGTCGGCCGTGCCGGTCGAGGTGAGCACCGCACCCGCACCCATGAAGAGCAGGCTCTTGAAGAGCATGTGGTTGAGGGTGTGGAAGAGGGCGGCGGTCAGCGCCAGGGCGGCGGCGGCGGCCAAGCCGCTCGCCTGGAAGGCCAGGGCGAGGCCGATTCCGGTGAAGATGACGCCGACGTTCTCGATGGTGCTGTAGGCGAGCAGCCGCTTCAGGTCGCGCTGCATGAGGGCCATCAGGATGCCGATGACGGCGGTGCCGCCGCCCATGAAGAGGACGACGAGGGCGGCCCACCAGGGAGGGGCGCCGAGGAGGTCGAGGACGAGGCGCAGGAAGCCGTAGATCGCGACCTTGGTCATGACGCCGCTCATCAGCGCCGAGACGTGGCTGGGTGCGGCCGGATGGGCCAGCGGCAGCCAGACATGGAGCGGCACGAGGCCGGCCTTGGAGCCGGCACCGGCAAGGGCGAGCAGCAGCACCAGGGTGGCGGTCAGCGGTGTCGGCGATGCGGCGCGGATCTCGGCGAAGCCATAGGCGCCGGTGGATCCGGCGAGGAGGCCGAAGGCGAGCAGGAGGGCCACGGTCCCGGCACTGGCCATGGCGAGATAGACGTAGCCCGCCTGGCGGTTGTCGGCGACGCGATGCTGCGTCAGCACGAGCGCCCAGGAGGCGAGCGACATGACCTCCCAGGAGAGGAGGAAGGTGAAGGCGTCGTCGGCCAGCAGGACGAGCGTCATGCCGGCGAGGAAGAGCGGGTAGAAGGGGAGGACGCGTTCCGGGGCAGCTTCGTGCCGGCCGTAGCCGAGGGCGTAGAGGCTGGCGAAGGCGCCGCCCGCGCCGAGGACGGCGAGGAAGAAGGCGGAGAGGGCGTCGATGCGGAAGCGCGCACCGACCCAGGGCAGGCCGAGCGGCAGGCGGAGCGCCGAGCCGGCGTCGGCGAGGAGGGCCGCGAGGGCGATGACGAGGATCGCGGCCATCAGGGCGAGGCTCGCCCCGTAGACGATGTCGCGGCTGCGCGGGTGACGGGGCCATGCCGCACCGAATGCCGCCGTGGCGACGAGGAGGGCCACAGCCAGGAGGACGAGGCCCGTCGTCATGGCGCCTGGCCGTCCGGTGCGGCGGCGGTCTTCAGCCTGACGCCGCGCCCGCCGTCGGGGCCCTCGGCGATCAGCACGACGCCGGCGGTCTCGAGCGCCTCGATCAGCTTCATCAGCGAATCGACATTGCCGCGCACGACGCCGTCGCTCTTCTCCATGCGCTGGACGGTCGGCACCGAGAGCCCGGCGAGCTCCGCCAGGGTCCGCTGGTCGATCCCGAGCAATGCGCGCGCGGCGCGGAGCTGGCCGGCGGACATCATGGGCGAGCGTTTTGTCGTGAGCTGCCACGCATCATGCAAGATCGATAGAATGCTGTTGTTGATGTTTCAAGCATCATTTTTCATCGTTGGGCAGGTCGCGGATTTCGCTCCGGACCGGCCCTGCCGACCGTGCTAGGAAGGGGCGAGGTCACCAGATCAAGGAAGCGCCGCCATGCCGAGCCAGAACGCCAGGGTCCTTCGCCACATTGTGCTCTTCGCCTTCAAGCCCGAGGCGACGCCCACCGAGATCGCCTCGGTCGAGGCGGCCTTTGCCGCGTTGCCGAAGCAGATCCCGGAGATCGTCGATTTCGAGTGGGGCACCGATGTCAGCGTCGAGGGCCGGGCGCAGGGCTTCACCCACTGCTTCGTCGTGACCTTCGCCGACGAGGCCGGCCGCGATGCCTACCTGCCGCATCCGGCGCACAAGGAATTCGTGGCGCTGGTCAGCCAGCATCGCGAGAAGGGTCTGGTGATCGATTACTGGGCACGTTCGACCGCCGGCTGACCCCTGCGTGGCGGCCCTGCCCATTTACTGGGCAGATGGCCGGCCGGGTGCCCGCCGCCGGCACCTGATGCGCCTGCATCCTCGGCTGGCATGAAAGGTGCATTGCCCTCTCCCGGATAACGAGGGAAGGGGTGATGTCCAAGGCCAGCGCCATCGATATCGCCGGGGTCTCGAAGGTCTACGGCGAGACCGTCGCGGTCGATTCGATCAGCCTGAATATCCCGGGCGGCAGATATTGCTGCCTCTTGGGCCCGTCCGGCTGCGGCAAGACCTCGACGCTTAGGATGATCGCCGGCCACGAGACCATCTCCGCCGGTGACATCCTGCTCGGCGACAACATGCTCGCCGACCTGCCGCCGGCCCGGCGCGGCACGGCGATGATGTTCCAGTCCTATGCGCTCTTCCCGCATCTGGACCTGCTCGACAATGTCGCCTTCAGCCTGAAGATGAAGGGCATGCCGCGCGACGAGCGCCGGGCGAAGGCCCTCGGCATGCTCGAGCTCATGGGCATGGAGAGCTACGCGACCCGCCGG
>CAZGUW010000040.1:0-24966 GCA_964528705.1 uncultured Geminicoccaceae bacterium | reverse complement strand
GCAAGACGCTCTTCACGCGGCTGGAGCCACAGGACCGATATCCGGTGACCGCATAAGCGCATGTTGCAGTGCAGAAGTCAAAGCCTTCGCAACCGTTATGCGAAAACGTCGCGTCGTTGGGCGTCAATCGCGTACCAAGGTAACGCCGTGTGTGCCGAAGCCGAGCCCCACCTCGCTCCCCACCGGGTGGATCCGGTCGACATCGGCATCGGTGACGAAGAGCTCGCCGAGCGGGGTCTCGATGTCGTACTCGACATGGCTGCCGAGATAGCTGGCCCGCCTGACGCGGCCGGCCATGATGCTGGCGGCGGGATCGGCAGTGAGCACGATGCCCTCGGGGCGGATGGCGAGATGGGCGGGCCCGGGGGCGAGGCCGCGATGCGGCAGGCGGCGGCGCGCCTCGCCGATCGTCACTTCGGCGAACTCGCCGTCGATGGCGCCGATGGTGACGGCGACGACGTTGGCGTCACCGATGAAGTCGGCGACGAAGCGGTCGGCGGGCGCCTCGTAGAGATCGCGGGGAACGCCTTCCTGGGCGATCACCGCATTCTTCATGACGATGATGCGGTCGGAGATGGCGAGCGCCTCCTCCTGGTCGTGCGTGACGTAGACGGCAGTGAGCCCGAGCCGCTGCTGCAGCTCGCGGATCTCCTCCCTGACGCGGCGACGCAGCTTGGCATCGAGGTTGGAGAGCGGCTCGTCGAAGAGCAGCACCTCCGGCTCGAGCACCACGGCCCGGGCGACGGCAACCCGCTGCTGCTGGCCGCCCGAAAGCTCGGACGGCAGCCGGGCGCCGAAGCCCGCAAGCCCGACCAGCTCCAGCGTCGTCTCCGCCCGCTCCTTCACCTCGGCCTTCGGCCGGCCCGAGACGGAGAGGCCGTAGCCGACATTCTCCAGGACGGTCATGTGCGGGAAGAGGGCATAGGACTGGAAGACCATGGCGACGTCGCGGTCGGTGGCCGGCAGGTTGGTGACGTCGCGCTCGCCGATGCGGATGCGCCCGGCGGTCGGCAGTTCCAGACCGGCGATCATCCTGAGCGTCGTCGTCTTGCCGCAGCCCGAGGGGCCGAGCAGCGTGACGAGATGGCCGGGCGTCACGCTGAAGCTGACGTCGCGCACGGCAACCACGTCGCCGAAGGCCTTGGTCACGTTCTCGAAGGCGACGGTGGCGGCGCTGCTCATCCGGTGCCTCCCGTGAATCCGGCGGGTGCCGTGCTGCGCCGGCCGAGGCGTCGCTCACCGATGGCGAGCTGGAAGAGTCCGATGACGATGAGCATGACCACGATGAGCACCGAGCTGTAGGCGATGGCGATGCCGTAATCGCCGTTCTCGACCCGATTGAGGATGTAGGTCGTGGCCAGCTCGTAGCGGGCCGAGACCAGGAAGACGACCGCCGAGATCGCGGTCATGGCGGAGACGAAGCTGTAGACGAGGGCGGCGAGCAGGGCCGGCTTCATCAGCGGCAGCAGGATGCGGCGGACGGTCTGCAGCGTGCTGGCGCGATGCGTCAGCGAGGCCTCGTCGAGGCTCTTGTCGAGTTGCGCCAGGGTGGCGACCCCGGCCCGCACGCCCACCGGCATGTTGCGGAAGACGAAGGCGATGATGAGGATCATGCCGGTGCCGGTGAGCTCGATCGGCGGCACGTTGAAGGCAATGATGTAGGCGACGCCGATCACCGTGCCGGGGATGGCGAACGAAAGCATGGTGCCGAACTCGAAGGCACCCTTGCCGTGAAAGCGCTGGCGGCTCAGCAGCCAGGCCGTCAGCAGCCCGATCAGGGCCGTCGGGATGGCGGCGATGACGGCGATCTGCAAGGTCGTCCAGAAGCTGTTCCAGGCCGTGCCGGACCAGACGAGGCCGAACTGGCCCTGGGTGATGCCGAAGGTGGCCTCGTAGTGGCGCAGCGTGAAGCTGTGGTTGCGGCCCCAGAGCTCGACGAAGCCGCCGAAGAGGATCATCGCGTACATGATGGCGGTGAAGATCGCCCAGGGCACGGTGACCCCGAGCACCAGCCACTTCAGCCCGGTCGGCAGGCTGGCGGCGATGCCGGAATCACCCTTGCCGCCGACCGTCGTGTAGAGCTTGCGGCCGAGCCAGCGCTGCTGCGCCCAGAAGGCCAGGAGCGTGAAGGAGAGCAGCACCATCGCCAGCATCGCGGCCCGCCCGGGGTCGAACTGGGCGCCGACGATGGCGAAGAAGATCTCGGTCGAGAGCACCTGGAAATTGCCGCCGAGCACGAGCGGGTTGCCGAAATCGGCCATGCTCTCGATGAAGCCGAGCAGGAACGCGTTGGCGAGGCCGGGCCGCATGAGCGGCAGCGAGACCGTGGTGAAGGTCTGCCAGCGGCTGGCCCGGAGCGTCTGCGCCGCCTCCTCGAGCGAGGGGCTGATGCCCTCCACCACGCCGATCAGCACGAGGAAGGCGATCGGCGTGAAGGAGAGGATCTGCGCGAGCCACACACCCCAGAAGCCGTAGATCCAGCGGCCGCCCGAGACGCCGAAGAGGTCGGCGACGAACTGCGTCACCGTGCCCGAACGGCCGAACAGCAGGATGATGGCGAGGCTGATGACGAAGGGCGGGGTGATGATCGGCAGGATGGTCAGTGCCCTGAGCGCCCGCTTGGCGGGGAAGGCCGTGCGCGTGGCGACGAGGGCGAAGGCGAGCCCGAGGAGCGTCGTCGTCAGCCCGGTGAAGAGGGCGAGGGCGAGCGTGTTCCAGGCGACGCCGCAGCGCGAACCCTCGAGCACGCAGCCCAGGCCCCAGATGCGCGGGTCGATGAAGCGGGCAGCGAACAGTGCGGGGGCGAAGCTGCCGTCGGAATCCTGCAATGCCCCGGTCAGGATGCGCAGCACCGGGAAGAAGATGAAGACCGCGACGAGGGCGACGATCAGCGTGATGGCGCCGACGACGAAGCGGTCGCCGCCGACAGCACCGCGTGCCGCGATCCCGAGCGCGACGAGCATGAGCAGCGCCAGCGCCACGAGCGACGCACCGGCGCCCATGCCGGGCTGGCTCGCCTCGATCGGGCCGAAGGTGCTGGCGAGGAAGTCGAAGCCCCAGCCGTTGTGGATCAGGGCGAAGCCCTGCAGGGCGAGCCAGGCGAGGCCGAGCGCACCAGAGAGGATCAGGAGACGCGCCGCCGCCGGCGTGTCCTGCCGACGTCCGACCAAAAGGAGCGGCAGGGCCAGCGCCGGCGCCAGCGGCAGGAGCCACCAGCGACCGAGGAGCACGCCCTGCGCCAAAGCAGGCGCCGCGTCGGGATCGGTCCAGGCCAGGAGCCAGGCGAACTCGAAGAAGTCGCCCGACTGGGTGTACCAGGGAAGGAGCAGGAAGCCCGCCCAGCCAATGGCCAGCCAGTAGCCGAGCGGGCTTCGCTGTTGCGACAAGGATCAGCTGCTCAGTTGGGCAGGCTGCCGACCTCTTCATCCCAGCGGGCGAGCAGCCGGGTGCGCGTGTCGGAGGATCCGTAGGTCACGAAGTCGTAGTCGATCAGCTTGATGGTCGAGAAGTCCGGGCTCTCCGGCGGCGCCTCGGCACTCTGGTTCGACGGCACCTGGTAGGCCTGGGCGTCGCGGGCCAGGGTCTGGATGTCGGGGCGGAGCGCGAAGTCGTAGAACTTGCGCGCCGATTCCGGGTTGGGGCCGTCCTTGATGATGCTCATCGAGCCGATCTCGTAGCCGGTGCCCTCGCAGGGGCTCACCACCTCGATCGGAAAGCCGGCCACCTTCTGGGTGACGGCGTCATGCTGGAAGACGATGCCGATCATCGTCTCGCCGAGCCCGGCCGCCTTGATCGGGGCGGAGCCCGACTTGGTGTACTGGTTGATGTTGGCGTGCAGCTTCTTGAGATACTCGAAGGCCTCGTCCTCACCCATCATCTGCACGAAGGTGGCAAGCGCGGTGTAGGCCGTGCCGGAGCTGTTCGGGTTCGCCATCTGCACCTCGCCCGCGAACTCGGGCTTGATCAGGTCGGCCCAGCAGGCCGGCGGCTCGAGGCCCTTCTCCTCGAGCAGCTCGGTATTGTAGCCGAAGCCGAGAGCGCCGGCGTAGATGCCGACGGTCTTGCCGTCCGCGGCCTCGTACTGGTTCTTGGCCCAGTCGTGCAGCTCGGGCAGCATCGGCGACTCGTAGGCCTCCGTCAGGCCCTCCTCGGCCGCCTGCAGATGCGGGTCGCCGGTGCCGCCCCACCAGACGTCGCCCTTCGGGTTCGAGGCCTCGGCGGCGATCTGCGCATAAGTCTCGCCCGAGCTCTTGCGGGTCATGGCGACGTCGATGCCGGTCTCGGCCGTGAAGGCGGTGACCATCACCTGGCACCATTCCTCCTGGGGGCTGCAATAGAGGGTGAGCTCGTCGGCGTCGGCGACGCCCCAGCCCAGCGTGGCCAGGGCAGCGCCCGCGAGCAGCGTCCGGCAGTGTTTGGGGTACGACATGGCTTGCCTCTCCTTGGGATCGGTCCGTCTTCTAGCGATTGACCAATCACGAATCTTCCGTTTTGTCATCAATCTGTCAAAATCAATGCCAAGAAGCCTTCGCGAAGGCCTCCAGTCATTTTGCTGCAACTGCGAAGGAAGTTCAACAATGCTGCAACGCACAGTCATCGCCTCGGCGATGCTTCTGGCCTTCGGGCTGGGTGATGCCGCCCGGGCCGAGTTCACGCTCGACTCCCGCTACAGCGACGCCGACGGCGATCTCATCGCCGACATCCCGACCGATGCGAGCCAGCAGGTCGATCCGGACACGCTGATCTTCGCCTACACCCCCGTCGAGGACCCGGCCGTCTATGCCGAGGTCTGGGCCGGGTTCCTGGAGCACATGGAGGAAGTGACCGGCAAACCGGTGCAGTTCTTCCCGGTGCAGTCGAACGCCGCCCAGCTCGAGGCGATGCGCGCCGGCCGGCTGCACGTCGCTGGCTTCAACACCGGCTCGAACCCGATCGCCGTGGCCTGCGCCGGCTTTCGCCCCTTCACGATGATGGCGGCGGCGGACGGCAGCTTCGGCTACGAGATGGAGATCATCACCTATCCGGGCTCGGGCCTCGAGAAGGTCGAGGACCTGAAGGGCCGCACCCTGGCCTTCACCTCCGAGACGTCGAATTCCGGCTTCAAGGCACCTTCGGCGCTGCTCAAGTCCGAGTTCGGCCTCGAGGCCGGCGCCGACTTCGAGCCGGCCTTCTCCGGCAAGCACGACAACTCGATCCTCGGTGTTGCCAACAAGGACTACGACGCCGCCGCCATCGCCAACTCGGTCAAGTCGCGGATGATCGATCGTGGGGTCGTGAGCGACGATCAGCTCGTTGTGCTCTACACGTCGCAGACCTTCCCGACGACCGGCTACGGCATCGTCCACAACCTGACGCCCGAGCTGCAGGAGAAGATCCAGGAAGCCTTCTTCAGCTTCGACTGGGCCGGCACGGCGCTCGAGGCGGAGTTCAGCAAGTCCGGTGAGGCGCAGTTCATCCCGATCACCTTCCAGGAGGACTGGGCGGTGATCCGGCAGATCGACGAGGCAAACGGCGTTTCCTACGCCTGCCAGTAGCTATCGGCTTTCAGTTCAACATCAGGGGGAACAAACGATGAGACACCATCCGCTCGTTGCTGGCCTGGCGACGCTGCTCCTGGCCGCGGCACCGCTGACCGCGGCAGCCGAATTCCAGCTCGACAGTCGCTACAGCGATGCGGATGGTGATCTCATCGCCGACATCCCGACCGATGCGGCTGAGCTGATCGACCCGCCGGTCCTCGTCTTCGCCTACACGCCAGTCGAGGACCCGGCCGTCTACGAGGGGGTGTGGGCGGATTTCCTCGATCATCTCTCGGAGGAGACGGGCAAGCCGGTGCAGTTCTTCCCGGTGCAGTCCAACGCGGCGCAGATCGAGGCCATGCGGGCCGGCCGGCTCCACGTCGCTGGTTTCAACACCGGCTCCAACCCGCTCGCCGTCGCCTGCGCCGGCTTCCGGCCGTTCGCCATGATGGCAGCCGACGACGGCACATACGGCTATCGCATGGCGATCATCACTCATGTCGACAGCGGTATCGAGAGCGTCGAGGACATCAAGGGCCGCACTATGGCCTTCACCTCGGAAACCTCCAATTCGGGCTTCAAGGCACCGTCCGCGCTTCTCCGATCGCAGTTCGGCATGGAGGCCGGCCGCGACTTCGAGGCGGCGTTCTCCGGCAAGCACGACAATTCGGTGCTCGGCGTCTACAACAAGGACTACGACGCGGCGGCGATCGCCGACCAGGTCATGATCCGCATGGCCGCGCGCGACGTCATCGACCAGGATCAGATCCGCGTCATCTACGAGAGCGACCCGTTCCCCACCACTGGCTACGGCGTCGTCTACAACCTCAGCCCGGAGCTGCAGGAGAAGATCCAGGCCGCCTTCTTCAACTTCGACTGGGAAGGGACCACGCTGCTCGCCGAGTACGGCAACTCCGACCCGGCCCAGGAAGCCTTCGTGCCGATCACCTTCCAGAACGAATGGAGCGTGATCCGCGAGATCGACGCGGCGATGGACGTTTCCTACGCCTGCCAGTAGGTCTCGCCGAAGGCGGAGCAAAGGGCCCGGCAGCCGGCCGGGCCCTTTGATCGGAGAAATGGATGCTGCGGCTCGAAGCACTGGCCAAGCGCTACAAGACCGGTGACCATGCCCTGAAGGGCGTGTCGCTGGAGGTCGGCCGCGGCCAGGTCGTCGGCCTCATCGGCCCTTCCGGTGCCGGCAAGTCGACGCTGATCCGCTGTATCAACCGGCTGGTCGAGCCGACCGGCGGCAAGGTCTTCCTCGGCGATCTAGACCTCACCGCCATGGGCGGCGCCGAGCTCCGCCGGGCGCGCCGGCGGATCGGCATGATCTTCCAGGAGTACGCGCTGGTCGAGCGACTGACCGTCATGGAGAACGTGCTCTCCGGCCGGCTCGGCTATGTGCCCTTCTGGCGCAGCTTCCTTCGCCGCTACCCGCAGGCCGATGTCGACAAGGCTTTTGCGCTGCTCGAACGGGTCGGGCTCGCCGAGCATGCCGACAAGCGCGCCGACGAGCTCTCCGGCGGCCAGCGCCAGCGGGTCGGCATCGCCAGGGCGCTCGAGCAGGACCCGGAGCTCCTGCTGATCGACGAGCCCACGGCGTCGCTCGATCCGAAGACCTCGCGGCAGATCATGCGGCTGATCCGCGAGATCTGCGAGGAGCGGTCGCTCCCGGCGGTCATCAACATCCACGACGTGCTGCTCGCCAGGATGTTCGTCGACCGGATCATCGGCCTGACCGCCGGCGAGGTGGTGTTCGACGGCCCGCCCGCCGAGCTCGACGACGCGGTGCTGACCCGCATCTACGGCGCCGAGGACTGGACCGCGATGCAAACGGCGGCCGCCGAGGATGCCGAGGACGCCGCCAACGCGCATGGCGGCCACGGGCGCCACGGGGCCGACGGCGAACGCTCCGAAGAGCGCCTGGCAGGTCTCGCATGAGCACTGCCGCGGCCCGCCGCCGCTGGCGGCGACCGCCCGTCCTGATCAAGAACCGGCGGACACGATGGCTCGTCTATGGCGGGCTCCTGATCTATCTGGTCCTCGCCATCTCGACGGTCGAGGTGAACTGGCTGCGGGTCTACGAGGGTCTCGACCGCGGGTGGCGCTTCGTCCAGGGCTTCCTCGCCCCCGACTTCGTCAGCCGCTGGAAGGACATCAGCCAGGGTCTCGTCGAGAGCCTGACCATGACGGTCACGTCGACCGTGGTCGGCGTGCTCCTGGCGGTGCCCGTCGGCATCGGGGCGGCGCGCAACGTGGCGCCCATGCCGATCTACCTCTTCTGCCGCGCGATCATCGCCATCAGCCGCACCTTCCAGGAGGTGATCATCGCGATCTTCTTCGTCGCGATGTTCGGCTTCGGCCCCTTCGCCGGCTTCCTCACCCTGGCCTTCGGCACGATCGGCTTCATGGCCAAGCTGCTCGCCGAGGACATCGAGGACATCGACGAGGCCCAGGCCGAGGCGGTGCGCGCCACCGGCGCCTCGTTCCCCCAGCTCATCAACTACGGCATCCAGCCGCAGGTCATGCCGCGGCTGATCGGCCTCAGCCTCTACCGGCTGGACATCAACTTCCGTGAATCGGCGGTGATCGGCATCGTCGGCGCCGGCGGCATCGGCGCCACCCTCAACACGGCCATCGACCGCTACGAGTACGACAGCGCCGGCGCCATCCTGCTGCTGATCATCCTGATCGTGATGGCGGCGGAGTACAGCTCCAGCCATGTCCGCGGGTGGGTGCAGTAGTGCCGGTCAGTCAGCTCGACGGACGGCCTGTCTGGCAGCGCCGCACCACCCGCCGGCAATGGGCGATCTGGGCCGGCTGGTTCGCCGGCGTCGTGCTTTTCGCCTGGTGCTGGGAGCTGATGACGAGCCGGACCATCTGGGCCTTCGTCTGGGATGCGCCCCGGCAGGCCGCGGATATCGGCAGCCGGATGCTGCCGCCGCGCTGGTCCTATATCGACAAGCTGCTCTGGCCGCTCTGGGACACCCTCAACATCGCCACGCTCGGCACGCTGCTCGGTATCATCATCGCCGTGCCGGTGGCCTTCCTCGCCGCCCGCAACACCACGCCGAGCGTCCTCTTCCTGCGGCCGGTGGCGCTTTTCATCATCGTCGCCTCGCGCTCGATCAATTCGCTGATCTGGGCGCTTCTCCTGGTCTCGATGATCGGTCCCGGCCTGCTCGCCGGGATCATCGCCATCGGGCTGCGCTCGATCGGCTTCATCGGCAAGCTGCTCTACGAGGCCATCGAGGAGATCGACGAGAGCCAGGTCGAGGCCGTCCGCGCCACCGGTGCTTCGGGTGCCCAGGTGCTGGACTACGGCATCGTCCCGCAGATCCTGCCGGCCTTCGCCGGAATCAGCGTCTTTCGCTGGGACATCAATATCCGTGAATCGACCATCCTCGGCCTCGTCGGCGCCGGCGGGATCGGGCTGCAGCTGCAGGCCTCGCTCAACACGCTCGCCTGGCCGCAGGTGACCATGATCCTCCTGCTCGTGCTCGGCACGGTGCTGGTCAGCGAATGGGTATCGGCGAAGGTTCGCCACGCCGTGATTTGACCGGCAGGGCCCGCCAGGCGCTGGTGCATCGGGCGCGCCGCGACCCGGCCATGGTGGTGCTCGAGGGCCTGCACGCGGTCAAGCACGCGCTGCGCTTTGGTGCGGTCCCGCGGCTGGTGGTCAGCGATGCGCCCGAGACCGTGCTGGCCCTCGCGGCCGAGCTGGCCCCGGACATCCAGGCCCGCCTCGCGAGGCTGCTCGCGCCGGTGACGACGGACGAGTTCGCCGCCCTCGCGGCCGAGCCGCCGGCGACACGTCTGATTGCCGTCGCCGACCGCCCGGTGTGGCCCGGGAACTGCCTCGCTGCCGGGCCGATCGTCGTGCTCGACCGGCCGCGCCATCCGGGCAATCTCGGTGCCGTCGTGCGTGTCGCCGCGGCGGCCGGTGCCGCGGCCGTCTGGACGCTCGGCGGCGTCGACCCCTGGTCGGCCGCCGCCATCCGCGGCTCGGCCGGGCTGCACATGGCGTTGCCGGTCGTGTCGCTCGACAGCCTGCCGGCAACAGTGCGGCCGATCATCGCCCTCGCTGACGACGGCGAGCCGCTCCGGCCGGACACGCTGCCCGGCGACGCCGTGCTGCTCTTCGGCTCGGAGCGCGACGGCCTGGCACCCCATTTGCGCCGGGCGGCGGATCGGACGGTCTCCATCCCGATGCGGCCCGGCGTGTCGAGCCTGAACCTCGCCACCGCGGTCGCGGTCGTGCTCTACCTGCAGCGTCTCGCCCGGTCCGACGCTTCGGCGCAGGCGGGCACTGGACAGCCCGGGCCGCGCTCAACATAGTCCGCATCTGCCATTCACGCCGGTCGGCCGCCATGCAGTGGCACGACCGGCACAGCCGAGGAGGGGCGGTTCGCATGTATAGCGAGGTCACGCGGGCAATCAGCGTCTCCGTCGACCCGTTCTTCGTCGAGGAGCAGTCGGAGCCGGCGGACGGCCGCTGGGTCTTCGGCTACCGGGTCGTCATCGAGAACACGGGCAAGGAGCCGGTGCAGCTCATGAGCCGCTACTGGCGGATCGTGGACGGCCGCGGCCAGCTCCACGAGGTGCGCGGCGACGGCGTGGTCGGCGAGCAGCCCATGCTCGAGCCCGGCGAACGGTTCGAGTACACCTCCGGCACGCCGCTGACGACACCGTCGGGGATCATGGCGGGGACCTACCAGATGCTCGGCGCCGACGGGCTCTGGTTCGATGTCGAGATCCCGGCGTTCTCGCTGGACGCACCGGGCAGCCGCGGGACGGTGAACTGACGGTTTCGGAAACCAGCCGGGTCGTGCGGCGGGGTCGTTCGCGGCTCGACCTGAAGGCCATCGTCGATCTGCGGCCGGTCGCCATGGTGCTCGGCATCGTGCTGCTCGTGCTGGCGCTTGCGATGCTGCCATCGATGCTCGCCGATCTGGTCGCCGGGCATTCCGACTGGCAGGTCTTCCTGCTCAGCGCCTCCTGCACGGCGTTCATCGGCGTCAGCCTGATCCTGATGACCACCGGCGCCTCGCGCACGCCCGAGCTCACCGTGCGCCAGGGCTTCCTCCTCACCACCCTGACCTGGGTGACGACGACCGCCTTCGCGGCCCTGCCGTTCGCGTTCTCGGACCTCCACCTCGGCGTCGCCGGCGCCTTCTTCGAGGCCATGTCCGGCATCACCACGACCGGCTCCACGGTGATCGTCGGCCTCGAATCGGCACCGCCCGGCATCCTGCTCTGGCGCGCCATGCTGCAATGGCTCGGCGGCATCGGCATCATCGTCATGGGCATCGCCATCCTGCCCATGCTCTCCATCGGCGGCATGCAGCTCTTCCGTACCGAGAGCACGGATTCGTCGGAGAAGATCCTGCCGCGGGCGGCGCAGATCGCCACCAACATCGCCCTGATCTACCTCCTGCTCTCCCTGCTCTGCGCTGCCATCTACTGGCTCTTCGGCATGAGCTGGTTCGATGCGGCGGCGCATGCGATGACGACCATCGCGACCGGCGGCTACTCGACCTACGACGCCTCGATCGGCCATTTCGCCAGCCCGGCCATCGAGTGGACGGCAATCACCTTCATGATCGTCGGCGGCATCCCCTTCGTGCTCTACGTCCAGATCCTGCGCGGCCAGAAGGTCCAGCTATTCCACGACGTCCAGGTCCGCTGGTTCCTCGGCATCCTCGTCATCGGCACGTCTCTTCTGGCCTTCTGGCTGAGCCGGCAGGGGCTGATGGACGGCCATGGCGGCCTTCGCCACGCGGCGTTCGCCACGGTCAGCGTGGTCACCGGTACGGGCTACGCCGCGAGCGACTTCAACGCCTGGGGCACGTTTCCCGTCGGGGTCATCTTCTTCTTGATGTGCATCGGCGGCTGCAGCGGCTCGACCACCGGCGGCATGAAGGTCTTCCGCTTCACCGTGCTCTACCAGATCGCCCGGGTGCAGGTGCTGCGCCTGCTGCAGCCGTCGGGCGTGTTCCGGCCGATCTACAACGGCCAGCCGGTCACGGATCAGACGGCGATATCGATCCTCGGCTTCGTCTTCGTCTTCGCCCTGACCTTCGCCATCCTCTCCATCCTCTTGAGCTTTCTCGGGCTGGACTATCTAACGGCGATGTCCGGCGCGCTCTCGGCACTCGCCAATGTCGGCCCCGGGCTCGGCGACCTCATCGGGCCGGCGAAGAACTTCGCCGCCCTGCCGGACGCCGCCAAGTGGCTGCTCTCGGCCGGCATGCTGCTCGGCCGGCTCGAGCTTTTCACCGTGCTGGTGCTGCTTGCCCCCGCCTTCTGGCGGCCCTGAGCCAGCGCCATTGGAGGAGGACAGATGCTGGGCCTGATCGAGAAGCTGTTCGGCGCCGACACCGCGAAGCCCGACCTGCCGGCGGGCTTCGCCGAGGACCGGGTGGCGGCCGCCGCGCTCCTCGTCGAGGCGGCGCTCAGCGACGGCAGCCTCGATGCGAGTGAACGGCAGGTCATCGCCGGCATTCTCGGCCGGCACTTCGACCTGCCCCCGAACCTCGCCGACCGGCTGCTCGAGGAGGCCGAGGCGGCCGCCCGCAACGCCGTCGAGTGGCACGGCTTCACCCGGGTGGTGAAGGAGGCGACGAGCCACGAGGAGCGGGTCGACCTGATCGAGCTGCTCTGGGAAGTGGCGCTCGCCGACGAGGAGCTGCATGACTACGAGGCGTCGCTGATCCGCCGCCTCTGCGGCCTCCTCTACGTGACCGGCCGCGAAAGCGCCGAGGCCCGCAACCGGGCGCGCGAGCGGCTGGCCTCGTAGACGGGCCTCGAGGCGCTCACCCCGGCGGGGTTTCGGCCGCCCGCCGCAGCCGGTCGGCGAGGGCCTCGCCGAGCCCGGTCGCGGGCAGCTGCATGACGGCGATCCGCCGTGCCCCGGCCGCGTCGAGCTCGCGCAGCATGGCGTAGAGATTGTGCGCCGCCTCGGCGAGATCGGCCGAGGCGCTGAGGTTGCGAGTCGCCATAGCCCCACCCGGGGGCGCGGGGCCGAAGGCGAGCAGCGCCTCGTCCGCCGCCACGTCCGTGGCACCCAGCCGAAGCGGCGTGCGCGGCGCGTAGTGGCGCAGCAGCAGACCGGGTGAGCGTACCGGCTCGCCCGGTGCCGTCGCGGGGTCCTCCAGCGGCCCGGCCACGGCCTCGATCGCCGCGCGCGTCAGCCCGCCGGGCCGCAGCAGACCGACCTGCCCCGGGCGGCTCAGGTCGAGCACCGTGCTCTCGACGCCGATCGGCACGGGCCCGTCATCGAGGATGAGGTCGATGCGCCCGTCGAGGTCCGCCAGCACATGCGCCGCGGTGGTCGGACTGACCCGCCCGGAGCGATTGGCGCTGGGGGCTGCCACCGGCCCGCCCACCTGCGCCAGCAGCGCCTGGGCTGTGGCATGGCCCGGCACGCGAACTGCCACGGTTTCGAGCCCGGCGACCGCCCGCGGCGCAATGCCGGCGCTTTCGCGGAGCGGCAGGATCAGTGTCAGTGGTCCCGGCCAGAAGGCGGCGGCGAGCGCTTCGGCGCGATCGTCGAATACGGCTAACGCCCTGCCGGCCGCGGTCGTCGCGACATGCAGGATGAGCGGATTGACGGCCGGCCGGCCCTTCGCCTCGAAGACCCGGGCGATGGCCTGGTCCTCGGTCGCCAGGGCACCGAGCCCGTAGACGGTCTCGGTCGGGAAAGCGACGAGGCCGCCCTGGCGAAGCACCCCTGCGGCGAGGGTGATGCCCGCCGGGTCGGCCGGGCGACGCCGGGTCATCCGGAAAGCGCCCGCCAGCCGATGTCGCTGCGGCAGAAGCCCTCCGGCCAGTCCAGCCGGGCGACGCCGGCATAGGCGCGGTCGCGGGCCTCCTGGAGCGTGGCGCCGAGCCCGGTGATGCCGAGCACCCGGCCGCCATCGGCGAGCCAGCGTTCACCGTCCCGGCGGGTGGCAGCATGGAAGAGCAGCACGTCGTCGCTCGCCTCGAGCGCCTCGAGCCCGCCGATCTCCGAGCCCTTGGCGTAGGTGCCCGGATAGCCGCGTGCGGCCATCACCACCGCCAGGGCGTGATCGGGGTACCAGCGGAGGTCCATGTGCTCGAGGATGCCGTCGCAGGCGCCGACGACGAGCTGGCCCAGATCGGTCATCAGTCGCGGCAGCACGGCCTGGCACTCCGGGTCGCCATAGCGGACATTGTACTCGACCAGCTTCGGTCCCGACGCCGTCAGCATCAGCCCGGCATAGAGGAAGCCGCGATAGGGAATGCCTTCGGCGGCGAGGCCCTCGAGCGTCGGCCGGACGATGGTCGCCATCACCTCCTCGACCAGCTCGGGCGTCAGCACCGGGGCGGGCGAATAGGCGCCCATGCCGCCGGTATTGGGTCCCTGGTCGCCGTCATGGGCACGCTTGTGGTCCTGGGCGGTGCCGATCTCGAGGGCGGTCCTGCCGTCACAGATGGCGAACAGGCTGGCCTCCTCGCCGGCCATGAACTCCTCGATGACGAGCGTCGCTCCGGCCTCGCCGAAGGCGCCGGCGAAGGCCGCCTCGACCGCTTCCCGGGCAGCGTCGCGGGTCTCGGCGACGACGACACCCTTGCCTGCCGCGAGCCCGTCGGCCTTGACCACGATCGGCAGGGGTGCTGCTGCCACATGCGCCAGGGCCGCTGCGGCCTCGTCGCTCCTGAAGACCGCGTGGGCGGCCGTCGGGATGCCGTGCCGCGCGCAGAATTCCTTCATGAAGGCCTTCGAGCCCTCGAGCCGGGCGGCGGCGGCGGTCGGCCCGAAGGCGCGGATGCCGGCCTCTTCCAGACGGTCGACGAGGCCCAGCACCAGCGGCAGCTCGGGGCCGACCACGACGAGGTCGATCCCGCGGTCCTTCGCCAGCGTCACGAGGCCGTCGATATCGTCGACCGCCACGGGCACGCACTCCGCGTCGCGCGCGATCCCGGCATTTCCCGGGGCGCAGAGCACCGCATCGGCCAGGGGCGAGGCGGCGAGCGACCAGCAGAGCGCATGTTCGCGGCCGCCGCTGCCGACTACGAGAAATCGCATGTCCTCTCACTCTTTGCACGTCCAGGCACGATCGCTTAGACCGTTCGCTACGCGAGATCGAGTGTTGATGGCGAGAACGATGAGCGAGATCAAAGTCGGTATCCTGGGTGCCAGCGGCTATACGGGGGCGGAGCTCCTGCGCCTGCTGAACGATCACCCGCAGGCCGCGGCGCGCTGGCTCACCGCCGACCGCAACGCCGGCCAGCCGGTCGGCTCGCTCTTCCCGCATCTGGCCCATCTGGGCCTGCCCGATCTGCAGCGGCTCGAGGACGTCGCCGTCGACGATGTCGACATGGTCTTCTGCTGCCTGCCGCACGGCCTGACCCAGCAGGTGGTGCGCGAGCTGCCCGAGACGGTGCGCGTCGTCGATCTCTCGGCCGACTTCCGCCTGCGCGACACGGCCCTCTATGCGAGCGTCTACGGCAAGCCGCACGAGGCCCCCGCCTTGCAGGAGCAGGCCGTCTACGGGCTCACCGAGCACTACGGCGAGGCGATCCGGCAGGCGCGGCTCGTCGCCAACCCTGGCTGCTACACGACGACGGCGCAGCTGCCCCTGATTCCGCTTCTCGAGGCGCGCCTGATCGACCCGGCCAGGATCATCATCGATGCCAAGTCGGGCGTCAGCGGGGCCGGCCGGGCGGCGAAGGAAACGAGCCTCTTCACCGAGATCAGCGAGGGCCTCCACGCCTATGGCGTCGCCACGCACCGCCACGGCCCGGAGATCGACCAATGCCTCTCGGACTTCACCGAGGCGCCGGTCACCGTCACCTTCACGCCGCATCTGGTGCCGATGAACCGAGGGATCCTGGCAACGATCTACGTGCGCCTGCAGCCGGGCGGTTCGGTCGACGACCTGCAGTCGGCCCTCGTGGATGCCTACCGCGACGCCCCCTTCGTCCATGTCCTGCCGCCGAAATCCATGCCGGCGACGCGCCACGTGCGCGGCAGCAACAACTGCCTGATCGCCGTCCACCCGAGCCGGGTGGCGGGCGAGGCCATCCTGCTCAGCGTCACCGACAACCTGGTCAAGGGTGCCTCGGGCCAGGCCCTGCAGAACATGAACCTGATGCTGGGCCTGGACGAGGCGGCAGGGCTGCGCTGCGCCCCCGTCTTCCCGTGAGATGACCAAGGGCCCGCCGCCGGTCGGGATCGACGCGATCGAGGCGGCGGCGGCCCTGCTCGCGGGCCAGATCGAGCGCACGCCGCTGCGCCATTCGCGCACGCTTTCCGACCTTGCCGGCGCCGAGCTCTGGCTGAAGTTCGAGAACCTGCAATACACGGCCTCTTTCAAGGAACGGGGTGCCCTGAACAAGCTCGCCAGCCTCGCTCCGGACGAGCGGGCGCGGGGCGTGGTCGCCATGTCGGCGGGCAACCATGCCCAGGGTGTCGCCCACCACGCCGCCCGGCTCGGCATTCGGGCGACGATCGTCATGCCGGAGACGACCCCCTTCAACAAGATCCGCAACACCGAGCAGCTCGGCGCCAGGGTGGAGCTGCAGGGCGAGACGGTGGACGAGGCGGCACGCCATGCGCGGGTGCTCGAGCGCGACCAGGGGCTCGTCTTCATCCATCCCTTCGACGATCCCCTGATCATCGCCGGCCAGGGCACGATCGGCCTCGAGATCGCGGCCGATGCGCCGAAGCTCGATGCGCTGGTCGTCCCGATCGGGGGCGGCGGCCTGATCTCGGGCATCGCCACGGCACTGGCCGACCGACAGCCGGAGACGGAGGTGATCGGCGTCCAGTCCGCGGCCTATCCCGCCTTCCACAATCACCGCGCGCAGCAGAGCCTGCCGCTCGCTGCCGGTCGCACCATCGCCGACGGCATTGCAGTCAAGGAGCCGGGCCGGCTCACGCGAAGCATCATCGATCGGCTCGTTCAAGACATCGTCCTGGTCGACGAGCCGCATCTCGAGCAGGCGATCCTGCAGCTTCTCGAGATCGAGAAGACGGTGGTCGAGGGTGCCGGGGCTGCCGGCCTTGCCGCCGTCCTCGCCGACCCGGAGCGGTTCCGTGGCCGGCGGGTCGGCCTCGTGCTCTCGGGCGGCAATATCGACAGCCGGCTGCTCAGTGCGGTGATCATGCGTGGCCTCGTCAGGAGCGAGCGGCTGATCCGGCTCGCCGTCATGGTGCCGGACAGCCCGGGCAGCCTCGCGCGGTTGACCCGGCTGATCGCCGATGCCCGGGGCAATGTCGTCGAGGTCACGCACAAGCGCGCCTTCTCGAGGGGCTCCGTGCGCGACGCGATCGTCGACTTCGTCATCGAGACCCGCGACGCCCGTCATGCGACCGAGATCGAGACGGCGCTGGCCGCGGCCGGCTTTCGTGTGGAGCTGACGGAGCGCGCCGGGCCGGGCTTCGCCTGAGCGACCGGGGTGGAGGGCACGCGAAGCTTTACTCTGGTATGTTAATAGGTTATAAATCCTATTCTGATTGCCTGATCTTGTTTCGGAGACGGTCGTGCGCGTCCTCGTTCTCGAAGATGATCCGACGGACGCATTCGCCATGCGCCGCGAGCTGGCCGGCCGTTTCGAGGTCACGCTGGCCGCCACGCTCGCCGATGCGCTGGTGCGGCTGACGACCCCAGGGCTCAAGCCGGATGCGATCGTCACCGATCTGAACCTGCCCGACTCGACGGGACCCCGAACCCTCGAGATCCTGCGCGAGGCCTCGCCCGACATCCCGATCGTGGTGAGCACGGGCCATCTCAGCGAAGGCGTCCGGCGCCAGCTCGACCTCCTGGGCGTCGCTCACCTGCACGACAAGAACGACGGCTTCGCCCTGCTGCGCGCCGTGCTCCAGCACACCGAATCCGTGCATCACAGCATCGCCGTGCACAAGGCGCACATCTCGACCGAGATCGAGAGGGTGGCCCGGCTGGCTGCCGAGGAGGCCGCCGGCCGGGCGATCGGCGAGCTGGTGCAGCGCCTCGGCCTGCACGACGAGGAAGGGGTGCGCATGGCCGTGCGCCTCGCCCGCGGCTGGGACGCCGCGAAGAGCCGCTTCGCGGCCGCCATCGCCGCAGGCCTCGCAAGCGCCCTGCTCCTCGCGGTCGGGGCGGGGATCGTGGCGATCCTGAAGAACCAGGGCAGCAAGTAGCCGCCCCGGCGACCCTCGACTTACGAAGCCAGCCGGCGGGGCGGGGCCTCGGTGGCCGGCATCTGGCCCGGCGCCATCTCCTCGGGCTGCTTGCCGTAGGAGGCGATGCGAACGAGCACCTCGTCGATCTGCGCCGTCGTCAGGATCGCCGGCCGGGTCACCTGCAGGCAGCGCCAGTAGCACGACGCCAGGTTCTCGATCTCGACGGCGAGGCCGAGCGCCTTGTTGAGATCGGTGCCGAGCGCGATCATTCCGTGATTGGCGAGCAGGCAGGCCGTCCGGCCCTCGAGGGCCCGCAGCGCATTGTCCGAGAGCTCCTGCGTGCCGAACCGGGCATAGTCGGCCACCCGGACCGAATCGCCCCCTGCCACTGCGATCATATAGTGGAAGGCCGGGATCTCCATCCGCAGGCAGGCGAGGGTGGTGCAGTGCAGGGCATGATTATGGACGATCGCGTTGATGTCCGGCCGCTGGCGCATGATGTCATAGTGAAAGCGCCATTCGGTCGACGGCACGCGCCGCCCCTCGTAGCGGCCTTCATGGTCGATCAGCACGATATCGGCGGGCCGGAGCGAAGCGTAGGGCATGCCGGAGGGCGTGACGAGCAGACCCTCCGGGATGCGCGCGCTCACATTGCCGGACGTGCCGTGATTGATGCCGAGCTCCGACATCTTCAGGCAGGTGTCGATGATCTCCTGGCGGAGTTCGCTGTGCTCGATCTTGGGCATTGTTGCTCGCTACTCACGAAGGCCCGAGATAGGCGGCGCAAGACCGCGGGGCCATTGGGGATGTATATCGCCGCGACAGGATAGCGGACCGCGACCGATCCGCAAACCGCCGCGCCGTGCGCCCGACACTTGTGGCGCCGGGGCTACGTTTGGTCCGGTTGCGCAGAAAGCCACGTCGCGCCTCCTTGCACTGGCACCCCCCTATCCGCAAACATGCGCGCAATCGGGACCGGGATTTGGACGGATGGGCGAAGCGTGACCTTGACTGCGAACGGAAGCCTCGAGGACCGGGTCCTGCGTGGCATCGACACCGTGCCGATGCCCGGGCCGGGCGAGCCGCCGCTGATCACCCGATTCGCGCCCAGTCCGACGGGCTACCTGCATATCGGCCACGCCTACTCCGCCCTCTTCGCCTGCGAGGCCGCCCGGCAGAGCGGCGGCCGCTTCCTCTTGCGCATCGAGGACATCGACAGCCAGCGCTGCCGGCCGGAGTTCGAGCGGGCGACTTTTGAGGACCTGAACTGGGTCGGCATCCACTGGCACGGCGAGCCGCTGCGGCAGTCGGCTCACATGGCCCGCTACGCCCAGGCCCTGGAGCATCTGCAGGAGGAGGGGCTCGTCTACCCCTGCTTCTGCTCGCGCAAGCAGATCCGGATGGAGGTCGAGCAGTCCGGGCGGGCACCGCACGGTCCGTCGCACGAGCTCGTCTATCCGGGGATCTGCCGCGACATCGACCCGGCCGAACGCGAGCGACGGATCGCCAAGGGCGAGCCTTTCGCCTGGCGCCTCGACATCGCCCGCGCCATGGCGCTCACCGGCCCGCTGCACTGGCACGACTGCCGGGCCGGCTGGGTCGAGGCGCGGCCCGAAGCGCTGGGCGACCCGATCCTCGCCCGCAAGGACACCCCCACCAGCTACCATCTGGCCGTCGTCCTGGACGACCATATGCAGGGGGTCAACCTCGTCAGCCGCGGCGAGGATCTCTTCCACGCCACCCACCTGCACCGGCTGCTGCAGGAGCTCTTCGGCATCACGCCGCCGCGCTACTACCATCACAACCTGATCGCCGACAGCCGCGGCGAGCGGCTCGCCAAGCGCAACCGCGCCATCACGCTCCGCCACTTGCGGGATATCGGCCGCACGCCTGCGGACATCTGGAAGATGCTCGGCCTGCAGCAGCGAGTCTAGTTGCCGGACTGCCGGGCCGCCCTCGTCGTTCTCTGCTGCGCGGTTCTCGCCGCCTGTGGCATCACGCTGCATCCCTTGCCGCCGGCGCCGCGTCCGTCGGAGGTCTGGGCACCAGCGGAAGAGCCGCCGCGAGCGGTGATCCTGGCGCTGCACGGCTTCAACGACTATCACAATGCCTTCGCCGACTTCGCCACCTTCGCGGCTGACCGGGGCATCCGCGTCGAGGCCTTCGACCAGCAGGGCTTCGGCGCCAACCCGAATCGCGGTCTCTGGCCGGGCAGCGAGGCGCTGGCCGCGGACCTGGCCGAGCACGTCGCCCGGCTGCGGCGTGACCGGCCGGACACGCCGCTCTATCTGCTCGGCGAGAGCATGGGGGCGGCGGTCGTCGTGGTGGCGCTGGGCCAGGGCCTGCCGCCGGTCGACGGCGTCATCCTGGTCAGTCCCGCGGTCTGGGGCGACACCAGCTTCAACGGCTTCTACCGCCTCGTGTTGGAGGTCGCGGCCGGCATGGCGCCGGGCTACACCCTGACCGGGCGCGGGCTCGGGGTGCAGGCGAGCGACAACATCGAGGCGCTCATCGCCATGGGCCGCGATCCCATGCTCATCAAGGAGACGCGGCTCGACGCCATCGCCGGCCTGGTGCGGCTGATGGACGAGGCCCGGCTCGGCGCCGGCGGGCTCGACGTGCCGGTCCTGGTGCTGCTGGGGGAGCGCGACGAGATCATCCCGCCGGACTCCATCCGGGGCTTCGTCGAGCTCATCGATCCGGAGGTCTGCCGGGCGATCGCTTACGAGGATGGCTGGCACCTCCTCCTGCGCGACCTGCAGGCCGAGACCGTCTGGCGCGACATCGTTGCGTGGATCGACGCCGATACGGTGGCGCCGGCCGAATGGCGGTGCCCCGAGGCGGGCTGACGGGCCGCAGCGATCCCGCTTGCAATTGCCGACGCCTCGCCTAGGGTTTTTCCCGCAATGAGGGGTTTCTTCCCGAGGGGTGAGGCAATGGCCATGGGCAAGACGGGCGGCAGCAGGTTCGGTCTGGCGATGTTGGCATTGGCGTTGATGACCGGCGCGGCGACTGCGCAGGACTTCAAGCCGGCGGTCATCTTCGACATGGGCGGCAAGTTCGACAAGTCGTTCAACGAGGCCGCCTACAACGGTGCCGAGCGGTTCAAGGAAGAGACCGGCGTCGAGTACCTCGAGTTTGAGGTCACCCAGGAAGCGCAGCGCGAGCAGGCGATGCGCCGCATGGTGCGCAACGGGGCCACGATCGTCGTCGTGGTGGGCTTCCAGAACGCAACCCCGCTCGAGACGGTCGCCCCCGACAACCCCGACGTCGAGTTCACCATCATCGACGCCGTGGTCAAGCAGCCGAATGTCCAGTCGGTCACCTTCAAGGAGCACGAGGGCTCGTTCCTCGTCGGCATGGCGGCCGCCATGGCATCCGAGACCGGCAAGGTCGGCTTCGTCGGCGGCATGGACATCCCGCTCATCCGCAACTTCGCCCACGGCTACGAGCAGGGCGTCCACTACGTGGATCCCGATGCCGAGGTGCTGGTGAACATGACCGGCACGACGCCGGCCGCCTGGAACGACCCGGGCAAGGGCGGCGAGCTGGCGATCGGCCAGTTCGACCAGGGTGTGGACGTGGTCTACGCCGCCGCCGGTGCCACCGGGCTCGGCGTGCTGCAGGCTGCGGCCGACCGCGGCATGCTCTCGATCGGCGTGGACAGCAACCAGAACCACCTGCATCCGGGCAGCGTGCTGACCTCGATGCTCAAGCGGGTCGACGTCGCCGTCTACAATGCCTTCAAGGGTGCGCAGGACGGCTCCTGGGAGGCGGGTGCCCAGTCCTGGGGCGTGGCCGAGGACGGGGTCGGGTTTGCGCTGGACGAGAACAACCGCGAGCTGGTCACGCCCGAGATGGAGGCCGCGATCGAGGACGCCAAGGCCAAGATCCTGTCGGGTGAAATCGTCGTCGAGGACTACTACTCCACCCAGAACTGACGGCAGCACGGCATGTCCGGGGCCGGCGACGACAGGCGCATGAGCGGTGCCGCGCCGGCCATCGAGCTCCTGGGGATCGACAAGTCGTTCGGTCCGGTCCACGCCAATGACGACATCAACCTGACGGTCGAGGCGGGCACCATCCACGGCATCGTCGGCGAGAACGGTGCCGGCAAGTCGACCCTGATGAACATCGTCTACGGCTTCTACCAGGCCGATTCAGGCACGATCAGGGTCGACGGCGAGGAGCGGGCCATCCGCTCGCCCGAGGATGCGATCGCGGCCGGCATCGGCATGGTCCACCAGCACTTCATGCTGGTGGAGCCCTTCACCGTCCTCGAGAACATCCTGCTCGGCGCCGAGGGCGGCTGGACCCTTGGCGCCGGCCGGGCCAGGGCGCGCGAGGAGCTGCTCCGGCTGGAGCGGGACTATGCGCTCGAGGTCGACATCGACGCCCGGATCGCCGACCTGCCGGTCGGCATCCAGCAGCGGGTCGAGATCCTCAAGGCCCTCTTCCGCGGCGCCCACGTGCTGATCCTCGACGAGCCGACCGGGGTGCTGACGCCGCAGGAGGCCGACCACCTCTTCCGCATCCTGCAGAACCTGAAGGAGCAGGGGCGGACGGTCATCCTGATCACCCACAAGCTGCGCGAGATCATGGCGGCGACCGACACGGTCAGCGTCATGCGCCAGGGCCGGATGGTCGCTCACCGGCGTACCGCCGAGACGACCACCGAGGAGCTGGCCGAGCTCATGGTCGGACGCAAGGTGCTGCTGCGGGTCGACAAGGAGCCGGCGCGGCCCGGTGCGCCGGTGCTCGAGGTCGAGCATCTGGAGGTGGTCGACGAGCAGGGTGTCCGCCGGGTGAAGGACGTCAGCTTCGACGTCCGCGCCGGCGAGATCGTCGGCATTGCCGGGGTCGCGGGCAACGGCCAGTCGGAGCTGCTGGAAGCGCTCTCCGGTATCAGGCGGCCGAGCGGCGGCCGCATCCTGCTGCACGGCGAGCCCCTGGCCGATGCCGCCGACTGCCGGCAGAAGAAGCTCGGGCACGTGCCCGAGGACCGGCTCAGGATGGGGCTGGTGCGCGGCTTTCCGGCCTACGAGAACGCGATCCTGGGCTACCAGCTCCAGCCCGCCTATTCCGAGCACGGCTTTCTGAAGAAGCGCAGCATCATCGCCCAGTGTCTCGACTGGATGCGCGGCTACGATGTGCGGCCGGCAGCACCGCACCTCCAGGCGACCTCGTTCTCCGGCGGCAACCAGCAGAAGCTCGTCCTCGCCCGCGAGATGGAGCACGATCCGGACCTCCTGCTCGTCGGCCAGCCGACGCGGGGCGTCGACATCGGCGCTATCGAGTTCATCCACAGGCGGCTGGTGGCAATGCGTGACGCCGGCAAGGCCATCCTCCTCGTCTCCGTCGAGCTCGACGAAATCATGTCGCTGGCGGACCGGATCATCGTCATGTTCGACGGCACGATCACCGGCGAGGTCGATCAGGCCGAAGCCAGCGCGCGCCGCCTCGGCCTCCTCATGGCCGGCATCGCCGAAGAGGCCGCCTGATGCCGTCGAAGCTGCCGCCCTGGGTCAATTACGGGCTCCTGCCGCTGCTCAATCTCGGCATGGCCTTCCTCGTCGCCGGGCTGATCGTGGTCATCCTCGGCGAGAACCCGTTCACGGCCCTGCGGCTGCTCGTCTTCGGCGCCTTCGGCTATGGCGAGGCGGTCGGCTACACCTTCTTCTACGCCACCAACTTCATCTTCACCGGCCTCGCCGTGGCCCTCGCCTTCCAGTGCGGGCTCTTCAATATCGGCGGCGAGGGCCAGGCCTATATCGGCGGCCTCGGGGTCGGCCTCGCCGGCATCTGGCTCGGCCACTGGCCGGCGCCGATCGGCCGCTTGGTGGGCATCATCACCAATCGCGACCTGCAGTTCGAGACCGAGTTCGCCAGCGCCGAGGACTATCGCAAGGACTATGACCTCGTGGTCGCCACGGACGGGATCAATTCGCGTGTCCGCAACGAATATTCCGATGTCTTCCGGCCCGATATCGACACGCGGCTGTGCAAGTTCGTCTGGCTCGGCACGCATCAGAAATTCGACGACGCCTTTACCTTCATCTTCGAGGAAACCGAGCACGGCTGGATCTGGGCGCACGCCTACCAGTTCGACAAGGACACGGCGACCTTCATTGTCGAATGCCACCAGGACACGTGGGATAAATTCGGGTTCGGCGACATGTCGAAAGAGGAATCGATCGCCACCTGCGAGCGGATCTTCGCCGGCTATCTCGGCGGTCACGCATTGATGTCGAACGCCAACCACGTCCGCGGATCCGCGTGGATCAATTTTCCGCGGGTCCTGTGCGAACGATGGTCCCACGACAATATCGTGCTCCTGGGAGATGCAGCGGCCACGGCTCACTTCTCCATTGGATCCGGTTCGAAACTGGCCATGGAAAGCGCGATCGCGCTGGCCAATTACCTGCACAGCGAGAAAACGATGCAGGCGGCCTTCGACCGCTACGAAGACGAACGGCGACTGGAAGTGCTGAGGCTGCAGTCTGCGGCGCGCAACTCGACGGAATGGTTCGAGAATGTCGAGCGCTATCTGCATCTCGACCCGATCCAGTTCAACTATTCCCTGCTGACCCGCTCGCAGCGTATCAGTCACGAGAACCTGCGTGTGCGTGATCCGGAATGGATGCGTCGTGCCGAGACCTGGTTCCAGGAACAGGCCGGCGCCAGCGGCCAGCGAGCTCCGATGTTCGCGCCCCTGTCCCTGCGCGGCATGTCGCTTGAAAACAGGATCGTCGTCTCGCCCATGGCCCAGTACAAGGCGGTCGACGGCTATCCTGGAGACTGGCACCTCGTTCATCTGGGAGAGCGGGCCAAAGGCGGAGCAGGGCTCGTCTTCACCGAAATGACCTGCGTCAGCCCGGAAGGGCGGATCACGCCTGGCTGTACGGGCATGTATTCTCCCGAACACGAGCAGGGCTGGAAGCGCATCGTCGATTTCGTTCACGCGGAGAGCCGTGCCAGGATCGGCATCCAGCTCGGCCACTCGGGTGCCAAGGGGTCGACGCAGCTCGGCTGGGAAGAGGCGGACGCTCCGCTCGATCATGACAACTGGCCACTCCTGGCACCGTCGGCCGTCCCGTGGTCCGATCGCAACCAGACGCCGAAACCGATGACCCGCGACGATATGGACATGGTTCGCGAACAGTTCGTCGAATCCGCGCGCATGGCTGCTCGTTGCGGTTTCGATATTCTGGAGATCCATGCCGCGCACGGCTATCTGCTGTCGTCCTTCATCACGCCGCTGACCAACCGGCGCGACGACGACTGGGGCGGCGATCCCGAACGCCGCCGACGACT
>CAZGUW010000039.1:25026-25338 GCA_964528705.1 uncultured Geminicoccaceae bacterium | reverse complement strand
GATTTTTGCGCGATTCACGCAGCCAATAATACCCGAGAAAGATACCAAGAAAAATAAGTGTAGCCAAACCTCCAAGACTCATTATTCGCCTAGCCACGGGGGCATAAGAATTTGAGTTTGGATCGTATTGATAGCAATACATAATGAGTTTATCTACCGTATTTCCAATGGTTCCTTCCGAAGCTTCTAAGATAGCCGTTCTGAAATCGAATGATGGATATCGCAATCCATATAAGTACCTCGTAATGGTGCCATCGGATGGTCGATGGCGGTGACGCCGGCGCAATTCGCGGCGCACCTGGAGATTCTGCG
>CAZGUW010000039.1:13787-24926 GCA_964528705.1 uncultured Geminicoccaceae bacterium | reverse complement strand
TCGGCCGGTCCGCCCGGGAGCGCGTGGAGGCGGAGCTGACGTGGTCGCGGGTGGTGGCCAATCTCGAGGGTGTCTATCAGCATGTGGTTTCATTGCGCGATACGAGTGCCCTCCGGAGCCAGCAATCGATCGCTGCCAGCACGCGCGACTGACCTGAACTCCCGGGGTGACCGGTAATGCCTCCGTTGGACCACGCCTTCGCCGACTTCCTGGCGTTTCGCCGCCGGCACCGAAATGGGCCCGGCGGCGACAGGTTCATGGGGGGTATCCGTGCCACGGTGCCGGTTGCGCGGAACTTCGGCTGGGGCCGAGGCAAAGCGATCGACCGTGTCTACGTGGAACGGTTTCTCGACTCCCGAGCGGGCCTCATCGCCGGTCGCGTCCTTGAAATCGGCGACAACAGCTACACTCTCGCCTACGGCGGCAATAGGGTGGAACGCAGCGACATCCTGCATGTCGACGCGAGCAATCCCAAGGCCACCATTGTCGGGGATCTCAGCTGCTGCGATCACGTGCCCGCTGCTCTCTTCGACTGCGTGATTCTTACTCAGACACTGCAGTTCATCCGGGACGTGCGCGGCGCGCTCTGTCAGGTCCATCGCCTGCTGAAGCCGGGGGGGGCGCTCGTCGCGACCTTCCCTGGAATCAGCCAGATCAGCGACCCGAATTGGGGATCAAGCTGGTACTGGGGCTGGAGTCCGGTGCAGGCGACGAACCTGCTGGAAGAGGCCTTCCCGGGTGGCCACATCGAGGTCGAAGCGCTGGGCAACCGCTTCGCGGCGACCGCCATGCTCTACGGACTGGTCGTCGAGGAGATCGAGATGTATCGGCTCCTCGCCGACGACGGCGCCTGTGCCCTTCTCGTCGGGGCGGTCGCCACACGCACCGCGGACCAGGCGACAACGTGAGCCGTCGGATCTGGAAGCGGTTGATCCGCTTCGTCAGGCGTCAGCCGTTCATCGGACGCGGCGGTATTCTCCTCTACCATCGTGTGACCAAGGTGGTCGAAGATCGATGGTCGATGGCGGTGACGCCGGCGCAATTCGCGGCGCACCTGGAGATTCTGCGGGAAGAGGCGGTCTGCCTGTCGACCGATGACTTCCTTGCCCGCCACGAGGACGGGAAACTGCCGCCCAATGCCGTGGCCCTCACCTTCGACGACGGTTATGCCGACAACCTGATCGAGGCGCTGCCACTGCTCGAGGCTGCCGGCATTCCGGCGACGATCTTCATTCTGAGCGGCTTCATCGGCGGCACGACAGAAACCTGGTGGGACCACCTCGATCACCTGCTGTTGGCGGATGCCGCACCGCCGGATGAGCTGGCGCTCCCGATCGGCGAGGAGCGCTTGCTATGGCGGCGGCCGGCCGGCGCTTCCGACAGTGAGGCAGGGCTTGCGCTGCATGGTCTGATCTACGGCGCGATGGCCGGACTGGACACAGGCCCGCGTGAGGCGGCCATCGATCGGCTCGGCGATCTCCTTGGCCGCCGTCCCGCCTGTCGTCCAAGCCACCGCGGCCTGACACTCGACGAACTCAGCCGACTCGCGGCACACCCGCTGATCACGATCGGCGCCCATACGCGCTCGCACCCCTATCTCGCCCGCATCCCGCCCGCACGCCAGCGGGCGGAGATCGCTGAAGGCAAGGCCGATCTCGAGGCCTGGCTCGACCGGCCGGTGGAGGTCTTCGCCTATCCGCATGGTTCACTCAGCCGCCTGACCGCGCGGTTCGTGCGGGAAACCGGCTACAGGCATGGCTACACGTCGGTCAGCCGCATCGTGCCGCATCGGGTCGACCCGATGCGGCTGCCAAGGATCAACGTGGAACCCATGGGCGCCGAAGCTTTCTCGAAGCTCCTTGACCTCCATGGCGTGCGGCGCGCGTCACGTCAGCGGAGCGGCGTGCGGCAGGTTGGTTGAAAGCCAGCTCGACAATAGGAACCAACGGAACCCAGTCGGTACTGCCAGCGTCGCATCTGGCCTGTGCGGTTTGACGCAGGTCAGTGGAACGAGCAGTTCTTTCTGATAGTGATGATTTGATAGGAAACCGCTAGGCGGGAGTTGGCGGCTGTGCAGCACCAGCAGCCGATGGTCAGCATCATCATCATCTTCCTCGACCCGGGAGCGGCGTTTCTCGACGAGGCGATCGCCAGCGTGTGGGCCCAGGATTTCGCGGACTGGGAACTGCTGCTGGTCGATGATGGCTCGAGCGACGGCTCGAGCACGCTTGCCAGGGAAGCCGCCGCGGCGGCGCCGGAACGTGTGCGCTACCTCGAGCATCCGGGCCATGCCAACCTCGGCATGAGCGCCTCGCGCAATCTGGGGATCCGTGCCGCTGCCGGGCGTTACCTCGGCTTTCTCGACGCCGACGATGCCTTCCTTCCCGATCGCCTCGCGCCGCACATCAACATCCTCGAGAGCCACCCTGACATCGCCATGACCTTCAGTCGGCATCAGCTCTGGTTCAGCTGGCAGAAGGCGTCGGCCCGAGTCGACGTGGTGCCTGAATCAGGCTTCACCCCCGGCCGGGTCCTGGCCCCGCCATCGGTGCTGCTCGCCCTGCTGGAGGCCAGCGGCCGGGGCAGCCCGGGCATCTGCACACTCACGGTCCGCCGCGCGGCGGCGCTGGCGGTCGGCGGGTTCGAGGCGGCTTTTCGCGGCTGCTACGAGGACCAGGTTTTCATCGCCAAGATGCTGAGCCGCTTTCCCGTCTGGGTGTTGGACCGGGTCGACTGCCGCTACCGGCAGCATGAAGCGTCCTGCACGGCGGTCGCCGCCCGCACAGGCGACGTCGTCGCAGGGCGGCCGAACGACCTTCGCGAGCGCTACTTCCGCTGGCTTGTCGGATATCTCGAGGACAACGGCCTCATGCGGCCCGATCTGCGTCGGATCCTGGCCCGCAAACTGCTGCCCTATGATCACCGACGTTTGTACGGGCTGACGGTGCTGCCGATCCTCGCCGCCCGCAACTGGCTTGTCGGCTGCAAGAGACGGCTGACGCGGGCAGACCGCTTTTCAGATTCCACCACGGGCTGAGCAAATGGCTGCCGAACCATTCGACCGAGAGCCGAAAAGCAGGGCTGATGCCGCCCCACTCGTCAGTGTCATCATCATCTTTCTCAATCCCTCCGCGGCTTTCCTTGAGGAAGCAATCGCAAGTGTCCGCGCGCAGACCCTCGAGGAGTGGGAACTCCTGCTGGTTGACGACGGCTCGAGCGACGATTCGAGCGCTGCCGCTCGCGCCGCAGCTGCCGCGGAACCCCAGCGCATCCGCTATCTTGAGCATCCGGGCCACGCCAACTGCGGGATGAGCGCCTCGCGCAACCGGGGTATCGAGGCTGCCCGTGGGCGCTACCTGACCTTCCTCGACGCCGACGACGTCTATCTGCCCGAGCGCCTCGCGCACCAAGTGACGCTGCTCGAGGCCCACCCCGAAGTCGGTATGGTCTACGGACCGACGCTCTATTGGCATGGCTGGCAACTCGGTTCAGTCCAGCCGGACCTCGTCAGCCGGCTCGGGCTCGGCGCTGGTGAGACCTACGCGCCGCCGAGGGTGTTGAGGGCCTTTCTCGAGAGTCGCGGCGGCCTCGTTCCGGGCATTTGCAGCCTCACCGTACGTCTGGATGCGGTGCTCGCCGCGGGCTGCTTCGAGCCGGCATTTCGCGGCTGCTACGAGGATCAGGTCTTCCTCTCCAAGATTTGCTCGCGCGAGCAGGTTATGCTGACCGACCAATGGCATGCCAAGTACCGTCAACACTCCTCCTCCTGCACCGCCCACGCGCTCGAGACAGGCGAGTATGACGAGTATCTGCCGCACCCGACACGCGAGCGTTATCTGCGCTGGCTCGCCGGCTATCTCGCCGCGGCCGGTATTGGTGATCCGAGCCTGTTCCGCGCCCTGCGGCGCGAACTCTGGCCGTACGACCATCCGAAGCTCCACCGGCGGATCGCCATTCCGCTTCTGCTCGCGAAGCTTCGTGCCAAGCGTTGGGTCTGGCAGCAGATACGCAAGGTGACGGGTGACCGGCGCGCCGCGAGTGTGAGCGCCGAGAGGTGACGTCAGCCGTCGCTCGACCGTGCGATGATCCAGCCCCGCTCGTCCGTCCGGTTCTGGATCTCGGTGCGCTTGCCGGCCTGCTCGAGATGGCGAAGCAGCTTCTCCAGGTCGCTCGCGCCCGCAAGATCACAATGATAGAGCACGACGAGCCGGCGCAGTCGCTCGAGCGTGGCCGTATCTGAGCCCAGCAGGACGTCGAACTCGCCGCCCTCACAGTTGAACTTGGCGAAATCGATCCGCGAGATGCCGCGCTCGGCCATGTAGGTCGCGAGTCGCAGACACGGCACGTCCTCGCGGCTCACCGCGAAGTCGTGGGTGGTCGAATCGCCCCAGCTCTCGCCCTCGGGCGCATGGTAAAGCACGCAGGTCCCGTCATGCCCGGCCAGGGCCAGCCGGTCCGCGGTGACGTTTCCTGCGCGGTTCAGAGCGATGTTGGTCTCCATGATCTCGAAGGTCTCACTCGCGGGCTCGACAGCGAAAACCTGGCCTGGAGCGACTCGCCGCGCGGCCAGGAGCGCGAAATCACCGATATGGGCGCCCACATCGAGAACGACGTCACCGCCCCGCGGTTGGTAGTCGGGCATAGCCGCGAAGAAGATGTCGCGACTGAAGCTGTGGCTGAGCACGCCTTCGTCCGACGTGCCGCGACGAAAAGCAATGCAATATCCGTCCAGCCACCGAATGCCGAGTCCGGCAAGGCGGTTCCAGCCGACCCCACGGGTCAGGACCACATGGCTCTTGAGGGCCGCCATGCGCAGGTGGCGGGCCGCCAGTCGCGCAAGCTGCGTGACCCGGTCCACGGCTTCAGCGTCCTCTTTCCGGCCGCCTCACGGCACCAGCATCGCCTGGCCCGTCGGCACCTGGCGCGTCCAGAGGCGGCGAAAGGCGCCATTGCCCGAAATCAGCGAGGCCGGCGGGCCGTTCTCCACGATCCGCCCCGCATCCAGCACCACCACGTGATCAGCGTGGCGCACCGTGCTCAGCCGGTGCGCGATCACCAACATCGACATGTCGCCGCGCGCCGCATGCAGGCGCTGCAGCACCACGTCCTCCGATTCCGAGTCCAACGCGTTGGTCGCCTCATCGAGGATCAACACCTCCGGACGGCGCAGCAACGCGCGGGCCAGCGTGAGCCGCTGCCTCTGGCCGCCCGACAGGTTCAGACCACGCGCTCCGACACGCGCCGCGAGGCCCTCCGGCAGGTCGGCGATGAACCGGTCCGCATGGGCCAGCCGTGCGGCCTCGGCGATTGCCCGGTCATCGGCATCGGTACTGCCGAAGGCGATGTTGTCGCGGATCGTGCCGGTCATCAGCTCGACGTCCTGGCCGGCAAAGGCGAGCTGCCGCCGCCAGGCGTCGAGATCGAGCTCGGTGAGCGGCACGCCGTCCACGGTGATACGGCCTGCAGTCGGGTCGAAGAAGCGGTAGAGGAGCCCTACAAGTGTCGACTTGCCGGCGCCCGAGGGCCCGACCAGCGCCACGATGGCACCCTTGGGGATCTCGAACGAGACATTGTCCAGACCGGCGGAATCGGGCGAGCCGTAGTCGAACGAGACGTTCTCGAACCGAATCGAACGGGAAATCCCACCAATCGGCCGTCGACCGCTGCGTGGAGCGGAGCGATCCTCGAGATCGAGCAGCGTGAGCACATCCTCGATCGGCCCGGTCAGCGCGGCGAGTTCGACCCGGAGCCGGTCTACTTCCCGCAGGTGCGGCTGCAGGCGGTAGAGCATCAGCAGGTAGGCCACCAGGGTCGGCAGACCGAGGCCCAGCCAGAGGCCGAGGCCGATGGTGCCGAACATCAACGGTACGTAGAGCAGCTCGGTCGCCGGCGCGACGACGCCGCGCAGGAGCTCGGTGCGCAGGACGGCCTGCCGCACTGCGTTGCTGGCCGCCCCGAAGCGTTCGGCCTCAAGGCCCTCGGTGCCGAAGGCCCTGACCGTTCGCTGGTGCGTCAGCGATTCCACGATCCGGGCGGACACCTTCGCATTCTCGGCGACCAGCTCGCGGCCGCGCCGCTGCGCCGCTCGACGCACGGCCAGCATGATCAGCGAAACGAGGCTGACGCTGACGAGTACCGCCAGTGTCAGCGGCCACGAAATCAGCAGAAGCAGACCGAGGAAGACCACGGCTGCGGCGAGGCAGGCGGTCAGGTGGGTGATGGTGTCGAGGCCCTGGCAGACCTTCCAGACCTGGATGTCGATGGTGTTGTGCAGCCGTCCGATGCCGAGCCTCTGCACGGTCAGCAGGCCGATCTCGAACGTCCGACGGAACAGGTGCTCGCGCAGGTTGGCGCCCACATGGCTGGTAAGCCAGACCGACATCATGTGATGGCCGTAGATGACGGCCGCTTTCAGCAGGACGAGGAGGCAGACCAAGCCTGCGATTGTGGCCAGGCGATGCGTCTCCGGTAACCGATCGGTGAATGCGCGCATCGTGGCGGCAAAAGGGCCGTAAGAACTGCCGGGGCCGTCACCGGGCAGTATGGTGTCGACCAGCGGGATAAGCAGGCCGATGCCGACGCCCTCGAGCAGGAAGGCAAGAACGGCAAGCGCCACGATCGGCACGAGAAAGACCCGACGCTCGCCGCACAACCGGATCAGCGCCCGTATTGCCGGCCAGTCGCCACGCAGGAGGACACCTTGCGATTCGGGAGCGACGGCCGGTCCGGTCTGTAACTGGCTCATGCGTCTTTACCGGGATCAGGCCCGTGTCGCCAGGGCGACGACCATTGGATACTCCGGATCCTGGGCCTCGATCTCGTCGGGCCAGAGCCTGTCCGAGCCGAGGCCGAGTAGTTCAGCGCTCGCCGCGAGAACGTTGCCGAGGCAGGCCAGCGGCTCGAGATGGTTGCCGAACGCTGTCTCAGCCAAAGCCTTGCCACCGACCGGGCCGAAAAGCCAGCGTCGGGGGTGCGGCGGCAGATCGTCGGGAAGCAGGGCCGTACCCGGCAGCACCAGCAGGACCTTCTGCGTTGGATGGAATTGGAGCCAGCGTGCGGCGCGGGCCAGCGCGGCTGCAGGATCGGCGAGGCTCGCGAGGCCGTCGCCGATGACCACCCAGTCGAGCTTCCGGTCCCTGTCGGCGGATGCCTCGTCAGTTGGCAGCAGGTCCACACGGCACGCGAAGGGCAGGGTTGCCTCGGCGACAAGGCGGCCGGGTCCAAGCACCCGGCAGCGTTCGGGCTGGCTGCCGGCAAGGCAGCGCGTGAGCAGGCTGCGCGCCATTGCCTGTGCCGGAGAGAGCGTGGCCTCACCAAGAGGCTGTACCGGCCGGGCCGCAAGGTCGGGCAGATCTCCCAGATCGGCGCGACCACGCCGGACGGTCCAAAGAAGGCGGCGCAGACGACCGGCCACGCTTAGCCTCCGGCACCGGCCAAGGAAGGATCGATGCCCCGCCGGACGAGCGCCATGTCGGACAGCCCGGGCTCTGACCTTCCGATCAGCGAAGGCAGGCGGCGTAGGGCGAGGCGCGTCGCGGCAAGCAGTGGCCGCAATTCGCCATCCGGCAGGGCGGCGAGCCCATCGATTGCCGCCTTGCGCATATAGCGGGCGATGAACCGGGCGCGACCGCGGTGCCAGGCCTGCGCCCATTCGCGCGGATCGCCGATCTTGGGACGATGTCGTTCGAGCCCGATCAGGCCGCCGGTGATCATACGGTCGGCGTTGGCTGAGATGCCGTAGCGGTGGCGGCGGTACTCGGCGACGATCCGCCTATGGCAGGCCACCTGGTGGTGTCGCGCAAGGTGCAGATAGATCTCCCAGTCCTCGACAGACGGGAGGAACTCGTCGAAGCCGCCGGCGGCGAGCAGAGCTTCGCGGCGATACATGACGGTACCGTGCATGCCGATGATGTTGCCGAGCAGGAGATCCCGGTAGGGGTCTGGACCCGCGCAGCGTGCGCTCGGGCGCCCGTAGGTGCGCCCGTCGATGTCCATGTTGCGGAACCCGCCCCAGACAAAGGCCGCCCTTGGATGCGCCGCATGGCAACCGAGCCCGGCTGCGAGGGCGCCTGGCAGCAGCCGGTCGTCCGCGTCGAGGAAGACCACGAGGCTGCCGCACGCCTGAAGGAGGCCGGTGTTCCGGGCCGCAGCCAACCCGCCGTTCCCCCGCCTGACGACGCGCACGCGCGCTTCGTGGCCGACTGTCGCCACTGCGCCCGCCACGTCGTCCGGCGAGCCGTCGTCGACGACGATAATCTCTCCCGGTGACGGATCCTGCGTGAGACTGCTGCGCAGCGCCTCGCCGATCAGATGGGCCTGCGCATAGCACGGTATGACGATCGACACCGTTTCGCTCACGCCGGGCACTCAGGCAGCCGCCACAGCATTATGGGCCAGCAGGTCGTGCAAGCCGGAGCGAAGATCGATGCTGGCACTAAAGCCGAGGCAGGCACGGGCGCGATTGGGGTCGCCGACCGAGGCGAGGATGTCGCCCGGCCGAGGGGGTCCCCGTCGAACCGGTACCCGGCGGCCCGCGGCGCCCATCACGAGCCGTGCGAGCGTGGCGACCGAGGTAGGCACGCCCGTGCAAATGTTGAACACCATGGCCTCGGCCGTGTCAGGTCTCTTGCCCTCGCCGGATGCCGTTCGTCCGAGACACCGGTCGAGCGCGAGAATAAGACCTGTCACGACGTCCTGCACATGGACGAAGTCGCGCGTCTGCTGGCCCGTGCCGTGGATCTGGATGGGCTCGCCGCGATTGACCCGATCGGCGAAAAGCGAGATGACGCCGCTATAGGGCGAATCCGCCCTCTGGCCCGGCCCGAAGACATTGAAGAAGCGCAGACCGACACTCGAGACATCGTGATGTCGCGCTGCGATCTGCGCATGCAACTCACTGCCGAACTTGTCGACTCCGTAGGCGCTGAGCGGTTGCGGCCGCACTGCTTCGCTGACGCGATCACCCGGGGCATCGCCATAGACTGCCGCCGATGAGGCATAGATTACGGGTATTTGCGGGTTGCGTGCGGCATCGAGGACCGCAATCGTTCCCGTTTGATTAATCCGATGGGCGTTCTGCCACTCCATCGTGCAGCGGGCCACCGAGGCGATCGCCGCCAGGTGGAAGATTGCCGAGACATCCTTCGTCGCCATTTCCAAGGCTGCTGGCTCGGCGACATTGCCGCAGATCAATGTTGCTGCTGGTTCCAACTGGTCCGCACGGCCGGTCGAGAGGTCGTCGAGGACGCGGACCTCATAGCCAAGTCCGGTCAGTCGCTTGACGAGATGAGAGCCAATGAATCCGCAACCTCCGGTTACGAGAACTTGCAAAATGCTTCCTCCTGATGCTCTCGGCTCTTGACCGGCCGAGCGACTGAGCCGCCCGCCAGCCGAGACGGGCAACCCATCAAATATAAGCAGGATCGCATGTGTCGGCGTCGCGCACAAGCCCGAAGTCGAGCAACAATGTCGCATCAAACGTTGTAAAGCCCATCGTTTGAAGCGGTTTCTCAGAATTAGACATCGGCCTGCTGATGAAATCCGCGACCAAGCGAATCGCTGCGCGACGTGTTGAGATGTAGAAACTATCGGAGCGCTCGAGAATTCTTGGGAACGAGCCGGACGGGGATGCCTCAACTCGTTCGGCCATCCTTCCTGACTGCGCGCCATGAATGACGTGTTCGAGCCCTCTGCCAATAGTGAGCATTGGCGAGGCCGTCCTCGCAGCGGCCGGTCAGCCCTTCAGTGTTGCGAGCAGTGCCTTTGCCTCGCTTAGATCGCGGGTATCAAAGCCTTCGGTGAAACCGGCCACGCCGTCGATTAGCAAACCGGTGCCACGTTCCGGCTCGCCCCGCTCCGCCGGCAGGCGGGGGAGGTCCATGGCGGCGCGCAACTCGAGCATCCGTGCCTACTGTCGGCGGGTGGCATCGAGTGCCGCCTCGAGCGTCGCCAAGGCCTGGGCGGTATCGCCAAGGTCATGCTCGCACAGGGTGCGCCGGCGCAGCACTTCGGCCGCCAGCTCAGCCAGTCTGCGAGCCAGCGCAAGCGCCTCATCCACGTTGCCCGACACGGCCGCCCGGATGGTCAGCCCAAGCACGACCGGGAACTCGGTGAGACCGGACCCGGCCGCGCAGCGGCGTCCGAGCGCCCGGCTGTATACCTCCTTCGTCGAGAGGCTGGCATGACATTCGATCGCCGCCCGGATCTCGGCCGGATGGCGGAGCAGCACTCGGCCGGTCCGCCCGGGAGCGCGTGGAGGCGGAGCTGACGTGGTCGCGGGTGGTCGCCAATCTCGAAGGGCTCTACCGCCGCATGGTGGCGCACGAACCACCCCTCGCCGATCGTCGGGCATCGTCGGTCGGCGTCGCCAGCGGCGACTAGGAACCTCGGCACTTTCTTCAGAGCAGCGCTTGCCCTAGACGTTTGTCACCGAACGGTCACAAACAGTACGTACGGGCTTGGGCACCAGAAGGGGAGAGAGTGGATGACGAAGGGCCTGGCACTCGGATTGGCAGTCGCGCTGCTGGCGGGGACTGCGATGATACCTGGCGATGCTGCTGCGCAGGGTGGCACCGTCTCGGTCTACACGGCGCATGCGCCGGAGATCTACAACGAGATCGTGCCGAAATTCGAGGAGGCGACCGGCATCACCGTGTCGCTGGTCCAGGCCGGCTCAGGTGACATCGTACAGCGGGCCCGGGCCGAGGCGGCAAGCCCGCTCGCCGACGTCATCTGGTCGATCGGCGGTGAGGCCCTCGAGGCGAACAGCGACCTGCTCGAGGCCTATGCCAGCTCTCACGACGCCGAAATCGATCCGCTCTACAAAGTCGGCACCAACTGGCTGCCCTATACCGGTATTCCGATGGTGCTCGTGG
Organism: uncultured Geminicoccaceae bacterium; assembly: GCA_964528705.1. Classification (GTDB taxonomy): domain Bacteria; phylum Pseudomonadota; class Alphaproteobacteria; order Geminicoccales; family Geminicoccaceae; genus SLRI01. Next base: position 14,052 of record CAZGUW010000039.1, on the reverse strand, counting down.
TCAACACCGACATGGTCGCCGAGGGCGACATGCCGGCGAGCTGGGCTGATCTCGCCGATCCCAAGTGGGACCAGAAGGTCGCCTATGCCGGCGCCGACAGCTCGGGCTCGGCCTTCATGCAGCTTGCCACCATCCTCGATGTCTATGGCGAGGAGCAGGGCTGGGAGCTGTTCGGCGAGATGATGAAGAACTTCATCGTCACCGGCAGCTCTGGGCGGGTGCCACGCGGGGTCGCGGACGGCGAGTTCGCGGTCGGGCTGACGCT
>CAZGUW010000039.1:2422-13777 GCA_964528705.1 uncultured Geminicoccaceae bacterium | reverse complement strand
CGCTCGAGGAGGCCGCCCAGCGCTATGTCGCGGGTGGCGCCGATGTCGCGATCGTCTACCCGGAGCCGGCGACCTCCGCGCTGCCGGACGCGGTTGCCCTCGTCAAGGGTGGCCCGAACCCGGATGCCGGCAAGCAGTTCATCGACTTCGTACTGTCGAAGGAGATCCAGGAGTTCCTGGTGGAGCAGATGCAGCGCCGCTCGGTGCGGACCGACGTGGCGCAGCCGGAGGGGTTGCCCGGTCTCGATCAGATCGCCGTCCAGAACTACGACATGGGCTGGGCCGGCGCGGAACGCGACAACATCATCAAGCAGTATCTCGGCATCCTGCGCCAGTGATCCTGGCAGGACGACGCCAGCCGCCCGTCTCGCCCTGATGGCGGCGATCGGCATTGCCGGGCTGGTCAAGCGCTTCGGTACGGTTACGGCCATCGAAGCGCTCGACCTCGAGATCGGGGCCGGGGAGTTCTTCACGCTCCTCGGCCCATCCGGCTGCGGTAAGACCACGCTCCTGCGGATTATCGCCGGCTTCGAGCGTCAGAACGCGGGCGATCTCCAGGTGGGCGGCCGGCTCGCCAACGATGTCCCGGCGCATCGTCGCGACATGGGGATGGTCTTCCAGAACTACGCCATCTTTCCGCACATGTCGGTGTTCGACAATGTCGCCTATGGCCTGAAGCAACGGAAATTCAGCCATCGCGAGATCGAGGCGAAGGTCGGCCGCGCCCTCGAGCTGGTTCGGCTCGAGGGCTACGAAAGGCGGTTTCCCGACCAGCTCTCGGGCGGCCAGAAGCAGCGCGTTGTGCTGGCCCGCGCCCTCGTCATCGAGCCCCAGGTGCTGCTCATGGACGAGCCGCTCTCGGCGCTCGACGCCAAGGTGCGCGTCGGGCTCAGGCGGGACATCCGCCTGGTCCAGCAGGAACTCGGCATCACCACGCTCTACGTGACCCACGATCAGGAGGAGGCGCTGGTCGTCTCGGACCGGATCATGGTGATGGAGGCGGGCGAAATCCGCCAGATCGGGAGCCCGCGCGAGGTCTACGAGGATCCGGCCAACCTTTTTGTCGCCACCTTCATCGGCACGAGCAACCTGCTCGACGGCCGGGTCGATCGGTCGGGTGCGGGGAGTGTCGTTCTGGCGTCGGGCGTGCGGCTGGACCTGCCGGATCTGCAGGCTGCCGAGGGCACCGGGCTTCGCCTGGCGCTGCGGCCCGAGCACCTGACGGTTCTCGATGACGGGCCAGTGGCGGACGGGCTTGTGTTGCTGGAGGGCGTCGTAGAACTCGTCAGCTATCTCGGCTCGCAGTCGCGAATCGCCGTCCGGGTCCCGGGGGTGGCCGACGTGGTCGAGGTCGAGGCGTCCAGTGCTTCGCCCGCCAGTGCCTCCCTGCCAGGCCGGGAGGTGCGCCTGGGCTTTCGCCCCGACTCCGCCTTCCTCTTTGCGGCAACAAGTGGCGAGCGGGTGCGCTGAAGCCATGGCGGCGCCCACGGGGTCCCGTTCCCTCGATCTCTGGACGGTGCTGACACTGGCGGCGCTGGCCGTGCTCGGCATCTTCGTGCTCTGGCCGCTCGCCAACGTCTTCACCGCAAGCTTCTATGGCGAGTTCAGTGGCAGTTTCGGCCTCGAGAACTACATCACCTTCTTCGGCTCCGGCTATTTTCGCCGAGCGCTCTGGCACAGCCTCTTCACCTCGGCCATGGGGACGCTGCTGGCGCTGGCCCTGGGCCTGCCGCTCGCGGTCATCGCCGCCCGCTACGACTTCAGGGGCAAAGCGGCACTGCGCGTCCTCGTCCTGCTCTCGCTCATCTCGCCGCCCTTCATCGGCGCCTATGCCTGGATCATGCTGCTCGGCCGCCAGGGTCTGGTGACCCAGGCCCTGGCCCAGATCGGCATCGGCCTGCCGACCATATACGGCGCACCCGGGATCATCCTGGTCACCGCGCTCAACCTCTATCCGCTCGTCTTCCTCCTGGTCCACGGTGCCTTGCTGCGGATCGATCGCTCGCTCGAGGAGGCGTCACTCGGCCTTGGCCGCACCCGGTTCCAGACTTTCCGCAGCATCACCCTGCCACTGACCCTGCCGGCCATGGCGACGGGAGCACTCCTCGTTTTCCTCGGGGTGCTCTCCGATTTCGGCACCCCGGCGCTGCTCGGCGAGAACTATCCGGTGCTGGCGACCCTGGCCTTCACACTCTTCCTCTCCGAGATCGGCGGCAATCCGGCCATGGCGTCGACAACGAGCGTGGTGCTGGTCTCCGTCGCCCTCGTGCTCATCCTGCTGCAGCGCTGGGTTGCGGCGCGGCGCAACTACGCTTCCGATGCCATCAATCGACCCGAGATCCTGCGGATGACAGGCTGGCAGCTTCTGGCTTTCCCGGCCTTTGCATGGGGCCTGATGGCGATCGCCAACCTGCCGCTCCTGATCATCGTGTACACGTCATTCCTCGAGACCTCGGGGCCGGTCTTCCTGCAGTCCTTCTCGCTCGACAGCTATCGGCAGGTCTTTCACCTGGTGCGTGGCGCGATCGTCAACAGCTTCGCCTTCTCCGGGATGGCGCTGGCGCTCATCGTGGTGACCGGCAGCGTGGTCGGCTACATCATCAGCCGCCGCGACACAATGCTCACCCGCGTGCTCGATACGGCCCTGATGATCCCCTACGTCATCCCCGGCACCGTTCTCGGCATCGGCTTCATCACGGCTTTCAACCAGCCGCCGATCTGGATCACGGGCACGGTGGCCATCATCGTCGCCGCCTATTTCATTCGCCGCCTGCCCTACATGGTCCGCGCCTGCGCGAGCTACGTCTACCAGATCGACCGGTCGGTCGAGGAGGCGTCGATCAATCTGGGGGCACCACCGGCCAGGACCTTCGTGAAGATCATGCTGCCCCTCATGGCACCGGGCATCCTCGCCGGGGCCGTGCTCGCCTGGGTCGAGGTCATCAACGAGCTCTCGGCCACGGTCGTGCTCTACACCGGCACCACCTCCACCATGCCGATCGCCACCTACAGCCAGGTGCTGGCCGGCTCCTATGGACCCGCTGCCGCCGTTGCCAGCCTGCTGATCCTGGCCACCACTCTTTCGCTGGTGCTCTTCACCGTGATCGGTGGCAGCGACCGCGAGCTCACGGTCTGAGCGGCCATGCGCATCGAAGCGTTTACCGAGGGCAAGAACCTCGACGATCCGGACGCCAACGAGGATCAGCTCCTGGTCCTGCCGGGGCGCGGCTACGCGGTGATCGACGGCGTTACGGATCGCACCGGCGAGCGCTATGATGGCATGCTGGCGGGCCGGCTTGCCGGGCTCGTCGTGCGCGATGCGGCTGCCGCCTTCCTGCTGGACCCGGCGGAACGGGCATGCATCCCGGAGCGCCTCGTGGCCCGCATCACCGCGGCAATCCAGACTGCCTATGCGCGCTACGGCATCGAAGAGATGGCCGAGGCGAAGCCAGCGCGGCGCTTTGGCGCCACCCTGGCGCTGGCGGCGCATGTCGGCGAGAAACTGCGGATCGTCCTCGTCGGTGACAGCGGTGTTCGGTTCGACGGGCGGGAGCTGACGACGGTCGATCCGGGGCTCGACCGCGTGACCGCAGGCATCCGCCAGACCGCGTGGCGCATGCTCGAGTTCGCCGGCGCTGACCACGCCGAATGCGCCCGCGTCTCACGCGCCTGCGTCTTCAACGGTCTTGCCCGCCTGCACCCGCAGATGCGGCCCTGGCTCGACGAGGCCGCGTTGGCGGACCTGCGCGACCGCTACCTCGCCGAGGCCGTGCAGCGCTTCGCCCGTGTGCCGCGTGGCGATATCGAATTGCTGGTCGATGGCGGCATCATCGAGGGGCAGGGGCGGTTCCAGAACAACACGCTGAGCCCCTTGAGCTACTGCGTGCTCGACGGCTTTCCCGTGCCGATGGAGCTGGTGCGGGTGATCGATCGGCCTCTCGCCGGTATCGGGACGATCGAGCTCTTCACGGACGGCTATTTCAGCCCCGGGTCCGAGGCGACCGTCGCCGCCTGGGAGGCGGCCTTCCGGGAGGTCGAGCGGGCCGATCCGGACAAGCTCGATGCCTATCCCTCGGTCAAGGGCACGGTCGGTCGAATTCGTTCGGACGACCGGACGGTGCTGATCGTCGGCTTCTGAGCCGGCCGTTCAGGCCTCGAGCTTCGCAAGCAGTGCTTCGGCTTGGCGCAGATCCCGCGTCTGGAACCCTTCGGTGAACCCGGCGAGGCAGGCGGAGAGCGGGCTGGCGCCACGCTCCGGCTGCAGTCGGGCGAGATCCATCGCGGCGCGCAGTTCCAGCATCCGCGCTTCCTGCGTGCGGGCGACGTCGAGCGCCGCCTCGAGCGTCGCCAGAGCTTTCGCGGTATCACCCAGGTCGTGCTCGCAGGCGGCTCGCCGGCGCAGCACTTCGGCAGCCATCCACCGCGCTCCGCCGGCGTCGAGGAGTTGCATGGCGTCGGCGAACTGCTGCTCTGCCGCATCGAACTGGCCCTGGCGGCGGAGCGCGTCGCCCAGAAGGCTCAGGATGTAGGCCGAGAAGGCGCCGCTGTTGGTTTCCCGCACCCCCGCCAAAGCCTCTTCGCCCGCGGCGACCGCTGCGGCGGGCGGCGCGTGGTCGAACGCCAGGCGCGCCTTGCAGACAAGGCCGAAGGCGCGCCACGTGCCGAAACCCTGCTCGCCGGCATGCGCAAGGGTCTCGTTCACTGCCCGTTCGGCAGCCTCCGGCTCGCCCACCTCCAGTGCCAGCATGGCAGTCCAGTTGAGGGCATAGTTGATGCTGAACGAGTGGCCGAGCCGGCGGGCCAGGGCGAGGCTTTGCTCAAGTAGCCGTGCGGCCTGGTCGGGGTAGCCCATGTACCAGAGCGTCAGCCCCCCGCGGCAGCCGCAGACCACGCCCGGGTCCTGACCGTAGAGGGCGAGGTGGCGGGGATGCTGGTCGATCGTGTACAGCTGGCGTGCCGCTTCCAGGTGGTGGCGCGCGAGTGGCAGCTCGCCGCGCCAGGAATGGGTGATGCCGAGCGCATACTCGGCCTCGACGGTGAGCGTCGGATCGTCCTGGCCGCTCGCCAGCTCGGCCAGCCGGCGAGCCAGCGCAAGAGCCTCGTCCGCGTTGCCCGACACGGCCGCCTGGATCGTCAGGCCGAGGACGATCGGAAACTCGGCGAGGTCGAGCCCGGCCGCGCGGCAGCGTTCGAGCGCCCGGGTGTAGACCTCCTTGGTCGAGAGGCTGGCGTGTCCTTCGATCGCCGCCTGGACCTTGCCCAGCATGGTCAGCGCCGCGACCTCCCGGCGATCGCGCGCGGCGCCCCCTGGCAGCGTCGCGATCAGCCGCAGCGAGCGTTCGAGATAGCGGCGCGCCTCGCGATTGGCAGCCTTGTCATTGGCGAGACCGGCGGCCCGCGTATAGTAGTCGATGGCCGCTGCGGTTCGTCCGGCGTGTTCCAGATGATGCGCCACCGTCTGCGGCTCGGCCTGGGCACGGTCCGGAAATCGGCCAAGCAGGGCTTCGGCGATGCGCTCGTGCAGGTGGGCGCGACGGCCGCGCATGAGCGACTGGTAGGCGACGTCCTGGACCAGCGCATGTTTGAAGAGGAAGCGGTCGCCACGGCGAAAAACGAGCTCGGCGCCGACGAGGCGATCGAGCGCTTCGCCCAGTTTGGCTCGAGCCTCGCCGGCGGCGGTTTCGAGGAGATCGTAGTCGAACTCCCGGCCGATGCAGGCAGCGATCTGTGCCACCTCCTTGACGGCGTGGAGCCGTTCCAGGCGCGCCATCAGCGAGTCCTGAAGCGTCGCGGGCACGCTGTTGCTGTCGCCGCCGCGCTCTAGCGTGGCCCGGGTCATCTCCTCTATGTAGAGCGGCACCCCGTCAGTGCGGGCGATGATTGTCGCGGTCATGTCCTCGGGCAGTCGGTCACCGCCGGCCACACGCTTGACGATGGCCATGGCCGCTGCCCGGGCCAGCCGGTTCAGGGTCATGACGGTGAGATGCTGATGCCCGGTGAGGTGTGGCTGGCCCTCCGGCCGCGAGGTCAGGAGGAGCAGCACCCGAGCCTCGGCGATCCGGCCGAGGATCCGCTCGACCAGTTCGAGTGAGGTCGGGTCGATCCAGTGCAGGTCCTCGAACAGGATCATGACCGGTGTGTGCCGGGCGAGATGCTCGAGCCGCCTTACAAGGATTTCGATGACGAGATCGCGGCGCCTTGCGGCACTCATCCCGGCGAGCGGCGGCGCATCGCCGATGTCGAGCAGCTCGGCCAGGAGCCGGACGGCCTCGGCGGGCTCCGGCTCCAACTCACCCAGAAGCTCACCGAGGCGTTGCAGGCGCGCCGTATCGTCGGGCAGCCGGTCGAGACCGGCCTCGGCGACGAGGTGGCGGCGCACCGGCCACAAGGGGCTGTCACCCTGTTGCGGCGAGGTCTGGTAGCGGAGTATTGTTGCTCCCTCCGCCACCGCCTGCTCGATCAGTGCCGCGGCTATCCGGGACTTGCCGATCCCGGGCTCGCCGACCAGGAGAACGGCCTGCCCCTCGTGTTTTCGGGCTCGCTCCCAGCGTTCCGCCAGCAAAGCCAGCTCGAACTCGCGGCCGATCATCGGGGCGAGGTCGCCCGCATGCTGCGCCTCGAAACGGCTGAGCTGCAGTCGCTCCCCCCTGACCCGGAAGACCGGCACCGGCGCCGGCAGCCCCTTGACCGCCTGCTCGCCCAGTGAGTCGAGATCGAAGAGATCGCCGACCAGCACGCGTGTGTCCGCCGCGATGACTACCTGGCCGGGCTCGGCGACCCCCTGCAGCCGGGCCGCGAGATTGGGCGTGCCACCGGTGAGACTCTCGGCGTCGCCATGCCGGCCGTCGACGACGACCATTCCCGTGGCGATCCCGATCCGGGCGGCGAGCTGAGCACCGCCCGGAGCTTGGAGCCGGCTGACGGCCGTGGTAACGGCGAGACCGGCGCGAATGGCCCGTTCGGCCGCGTCCTCTAGCGCACGCGGCCAGCCGAAGCACGCGATCACCCCGTCGCCCGGGAAGCCCGCGACATGTCCGCCGAAGGCTTCGACCTCGCGACGCACCGCAGCGCGGTAGGTCTGCAGCAGCTCGTGCATGTCCTCGGCATCGAGCCCGATCGCGATAGCGGTCGAGTCGACCAGATCCACGAACATCACGGTCAATTGCCGCCGCTCCGCCACCTCTTCGACCGCTGGTCCGGGAGGCGGTGTTGTCGGTGTCTCGACAGTGCCGTTGCCGCCGAGGCGGTGCAGCAGCTCGATCCGGCTCGATACTTCGAGCTTGCGGTAGATGGTATTCAGGTGGGTGCGGACGGTCGCTGGCGAGATTTCGAGATCGCGTGCGATCTCCTTGTAGCTCAGACCGCCGACATAAAGCCGCGCGATCTGATCCTCGCGACCGCTCAATTCGGCGCCGACTTCACCGGCTGCCAACTGCCGTTCCCCTGGATTGCCGCGACCTGCTGGCCAAACGCGACTTCTCGGTGCGTCGGCGACCTACGTCATCGAAACGCCGCTCTCTACGCTACTTGACCGATACCACGCGCCGGCACCGGATGCCAGCTTGGGCCATCGAGACAAGCAAGGGAGATGATCATGACCCGTCTGCAGCTCGCGACCCTGACCAACGGCTCGACCACCATCGATGCGGCTGCGGTTGCGGCACTCGGCGCGGATCTCGAGGGCGGCATGGCGCTGCCTGGAGAGCCCGGCTACGACGAGGCACGGACCATCTGGAACGCCATGATCGACCGGCGGCCAGGTCTGGTGGTCCGCTGCCGCAGCGCGGAGGATGCCCAAAGAGGAGTTCGTTTTGCGGCCGAGCATGGACTACTGCTCGCGGTGCGCAGTGGCGGCCACAACATTGCCGGCAATGCCGTCTGCGACGGCGGGTTGCTGGTCGATCTCTCGCCGATGCGCGACGTGGTCGTCGACGCCGGCGGGCGCCGCGTATGGGTCGAGGCGGGTGCCCGCCTCGCCGACATCGATGCTGCGACCCAGGCGCATGGCCTGGCGGTGCCGCTCGGCATCAACTCGACCACGGGTGTTGCCGGTTTGACGCTCGGCGGCGGCTTCGGCTGGCTGTCACGCAAGCACGGGCTCACCATTGACAGCCTCGTCGCCGCGGAAATCGTCACACCCGACGGACGGCTCCGGCGCATCGACGCCAGGAGCGATCCGGATCTCTTCTGGGCGATCCGCGGTGGCGGCGGCAATTTCGGCGTCGTGACGGCGTTCGAGCTGAAGCTGCACCCGGTAGGACCAGAGGTGCTCTCGGGCCTCGTCGTCCACCCGATGAGCGAGGCGCCGGCCCTCTTGCGGGCGTATCGCCGGCTGGCTGCCGACATGCCGGACGAGCTCACCGTCTGGGTGGTGATGCGCAAGGCGCCGCCGCTGCCCTTCCTGCCGGAAGAATGGCATGGCCGCGAGGTCCTCGTCTTCGCCGCATGCTACGCCGGTGACATGGTGGCGGGCGAGGCGGCGTTGGCCCCGCTGCGTGCGCTGGGCAAGCCGATCGCGGACGTGATCAGCCCGCACCAATACACCGGTTGGCAGCAGGCCTTCGACCCGTTGCTCACCGACGGGGCGCGCAACTACTGGAAGTCGCACAACCTGGCAGAGCTGGACGATGGCCTGATCGACCTGCTGGTGGAGGCGGTGAACCGGTTGCCGTCGCCGGAGTGCGAGGTCTTTGTCGCCCAGCTCGGTGGCGCTGCCGCCAGCGTGGATCCGGCGGCCACCGCCTATGCGCATCGCGACGCCCGTTTCCTTATGAACGTGCACACCCGCTGGCAGGATGCCGGCGACGACACGCATTGCATTGCCTGGGCGCGCGAACTCTTCGACCGGTCGGCCCGCTTCGCCACGGGTGGCGTCTACGTCAACTTCATGCCGGAGGACGAAGGCGGTCGGGTCAAGGGTGCCTTCGGCTCGAGCTACGCGCGGCTCGGGCGCATCAAGGCGGAGGTGGACCCGCAGAACCTCTTGCGGATGAACATGAACGTCCTTCCCGCCGCCTGACGATGCCGGGGGGCGAGGGGAGGCGTCAGTCCTGGTCGGATGGCCTCCCATCGTCCCACCAACCGCCGCGCAGCACGATGCCGCGCTGGCGGAGGCGCGGTTCTCCCGTCATCACGTCGCCGATCGAATCGACGTAACGGAAACTGCCCCTGTCGATCACGAGCAGGGTGGCATCGCCGGCCGAGCCCGGTGCCAGCGTGCCGAGTTCTGGGTGGTTCATGACGCGGGCCGGTGTGGCGGTGGCGGCGCGGATGACGTCGACGAGCGGCATGCCGAGGCAGAGGAACTTGGACATGGTCACGAGCACGTCATGGGCGGGACCGTCGATGCAGTCGACATGCACGTCGCTGCTGATGACGTCCGGCCAGAAGCCCTGGTCGATCATCTGCCGCGCCATGTCGAAGCCGAACGAGCCGGCGCCGTGGCCGACATCGAAGACGACGCCGCGCTCGCGGGCCGCGAGATAGGTGTCCCGGACCTTGCCGCCCGCGGTCAGGGGTGAGTTGACCTTCGGCGTGTAGCAATGAGTGACGATGTCGCCCGCCCGGAGCGGGTCGACGATCTCCTCGAGGCGTGGCGGCGGGGCCGCGCCGACATGCACCATGACCGGCACGTCGGCGATCTCGGCGGCGCGTATCGCCAGATGCAACGGCATGGCGCCGAGCCTGCCGGTGGTCGACAACCCGACCCGGATCTTGATGCCGACGACATGCTCGCGATGGGCGCGGACGGCGGCGACGCAATGCGGAATGCTCAGATAGTCGAGGTTCTCGGCCTCCGGCAGACGCATGCCGCCGCTGCCCTGGAAGATGCCGGGATAGGCAAGATTGACATAGGCGAAGATGCGCACCGGCGAGCGCTCGATCACATGGTGGCGGAAGCCTGCCATGTTCCCGGCACCGGCGCTGCCGGTGTCCACGCAGGTCGTCGAGCCGCTGGCGCGCGCTACCCGCTCGGCGTCGACGCTGATGGCGGTGCCGTGGTGGTAGACGTGGGTGTGCAGGTCGATCAACCCCGGGACGACGTAGCGAGGCCCGGACCGACGGCTGCCACGCGGCCGTCGCTGAAAGCGACGTCGGCCGGCCCATCGAGCCCCTGCGCCGGGTCGATGACGTGGCCGCCGGTCAGAACGAGGTCGAAGGGCAAGGTCGGACTCCCGGATGGGTCGGGTTCAGGGCTGGTGCGAGAACATGGGCTGGCCGGGCGTCGGCAGGTCGACTTCGAGGATGGACCCGCTCTCGGACTCGGTGATGTAGAGCCGCCGGTTCTCCGGCCCCCCATAGGCGAGGTTGGTGGTCATCGAGCCCCTGCAGGAGCGGAGGCGGTAGAGTGGCTCGCCCATGGCATCAAATGTCCAGACGGTCCCTTGGCGATTGTGGCAGACGGCAAGCCCGCCGTTCACGTCCATGGCCATGCCGTCAGGGCCGCTGAAGCCGCCGGAGAACGTCTGGACGGCACCAACCTTGATGAGGGTGCCATCCGGGCGGATGAGGCCGCGCCAGACCTGAGGGCCGAAGGTGACGGCGACGTAGAGATAGCTCTCCTCGGGATTGAGCACGATGCCATTCGGGCTCGGCACGTTGTCGAGCAGGCAGTCGAGCCGGCCATCGGGGCGGAGCCGGAACACCCGGCCCATAGGGTCCTGCAGGCCGGTATCGCCCTGGTCGGTGAAGTAGAGGTCGCCGTTGCCGGCGAAGAAGAGATCGTTGAGGCCCTGGTAGCCCGGCTGCAGGCGATCCGCGGCGAGGAAGACCTCGATCCTGCCACTCACGGGATCGAGCCGCATTAGCCCGTTCTGGCGATCGGCGATGAAGATCTCGCCGCTCTTGTGGATCTTGAGGCCGTTGGGGACGCCGTCATAGGTGCAGACGATGCTGACCGCGCGATCGGGCGAAATCTTCAGGATCCGGCCGAAGGGGGCGTCCACGCAGTAGAGATTGCCGTCACGGTCAAAGGATGGCCCTTCGAGGAAGGAGTGAATCGGCCGGCCCTGGCTCCGCTCGATCCACGCACTGGTGCGCGGCACGAGGCCCAGCGCTTCCACGACGTCGACGAAGACCCGGGTCTCGAGTTCCTCGGGCGGGCGGTAGAGGCTCACGGCCGGCTCAGGACTTCACGCCACCGGCGGTGAGGCCGGTGACCATGTACTTGCGGACCGCATAATAGAGGGTCGTCGGCGGCAGCGAGTAGATGATGCCGAGCGCCATCAGCACGGGCCAGGGAGCGTCGTCGTTGCGCGAGTAGAGCCCCATCGCCACCGGCAGGGTCATCTGGTCCTCGGCCGATAGCATGAGGAACGCATAGAGGTACTCGTTCCAGGCATGGAGCAGCGCGAA
>CAZGUW010000039.1:0-2412 GCA_964528705.1 uncultured Geminicoccaceae bacterium | reverse complement strand
TCAGGGGGATGTAGACGAGCCAGTAGATCTGCAATGGTGCTGCCCCGTCGACCCTGGCCGCCTCGTCGAGCTCGAACGGTACGGAATCGGCATACTGGCGCAGGACCCAGATGGCGTAGGGCGTGGTGAAAGTCGCGATCGAGAGGATCAACGCCCAGATGTTGTTGAGGAGGCCGTAGGTGGCCATCACCTGGAACATTGGAATCGCGAGAAAGGTCGCCGGGATCAGGTAGGTCAGGAGCGCCAGGTTGGAGACGGCATCGCCGTAGCGGACCTTGAGCCGGCCGATCGCGAAGCTGGCGAATGACGCGACCGAGAGGACGATGGCACAGGTCATCACCGCAGCGAACACGCTGTTGGCGAGCTGCTGCCAGAAGCTCTGCAGGTAGAAGTCACCCTGGGTGAGCACGGTGCCGTAGTTCTCAAGCGTCGGCCGATCGGGCCACAACCGGCCGGCGAACGCCTCGTCGCGCGGCGTCAGCGAAAGGACGACCATGTGGTAGAACGGCAGCAGCGTCCAGATGAGGATGATGGCCGCCAGGGGCAGCAACAGCAGCTGCGTGCGGACGTCTCTGCTCATGCCGCTACTCCGCCATTTGTCGGTTGAGCCGACGGAGCAGGAGGATGACCAGGGGTATCAGCAGTGGCAGGCCGCTGATCATGGTGGCAACACCGGCCGAGAGATCGGCCTCCTTGAAGGCGAAACGGACGCCCAGCGTCGCCAGCGTGTTGGTGCGTTCGGCGGGACCGCCGCCGGTCAGGAGGAAGACGCTGTTGAAGTCCCCGAGCGACCAGATCGTGGTGAGCAGCGTGCTGGTGATGAAGAGGTTGCGGATCTGCGGGAAGGTCACGTTCTGGAAACATTGCCAGGGCGAGGCGCCATCGAGGGTCGCCGCCTCATAGAGATCGCGGCTGATCGCCATGCGCCCGGCGATCAGGATGAGGGTCCAGAACGGCAGATACTTCCAGATATGGACGGCGATGACACAGGCGAAGGCGTACCTGGTGTCGCTCAACCAGGCTGGCCCGAAGGCGCCCGTGATCTGCCAGATCAGGTTGTTGAGCATTCCCCATTCGGAATTGAGGAACCAGCGGATCGAGAGGATCGAGGGAATGTGCGGCACGGCCCATGGGAGGATGAAGAGCACGCCCACGACCCTCACCCACCAATAGGGCAGCACGAAGAAGCTGGAGAGTGCCAGGGCAATCAGCATCTTGAGGTTCACGCCGACGATCAGGAAGACCAGCGTATTCCTGACGGTCCGCCAGTAGATCGGGTCGTTCCAGAGCCGTTCGTAGCCGGCGACGTCACTGCCGAGCCAGATACCGTAGGCAATGGGGTAGACGACGAAGAAAACGAAGACGGCGGCGTATGGGATCAGCAGGATGAACCCCCACGCCCGATCCATGGAAACGCTGGGCCACGCCGCCGTCGACGGCGGCGTGGCCTGTACACTTGACCTCATCTCGGCGTGCGGCTTCTGCTAGTCGTCGAGCAGCACGTGCAACCGTTCGGCGAGCTCGTCGATCGCCTCCTCGGTGCTCCAGCCGTCGAGAAGGATGCGACCGGTGGCCTTGGCCCAGAGCTGCTCTGCCATAACCTTGGCGTAGCGATAGTTCCGCGACTGCAGGAAGGGCTGGTTCTCGACCGTCGTGAACTGCTCGTACATGGCGTAGCGATGCGGATCGGCCGGGTCGTTGTAGAAGGGATCGTCGAGGAGCGCCGGCATGACCGGGAAGAAGCGGCCGAGTGCACCCTTGAGCATGGGCCCCATGTTCTCCGGCTGGAGCAGGAGGCTCATGAACTCCTTGGCGTTCTCCTTGTTCGGCGACTCCTCGAAGATCAGCACCTGCTTGACCGAGACCATGGCTGGGGTCGGCTCGCCGTTGGCGCCCTTCGGCCAGGGGCGGGTGCGCATGTTCTCGTAGTAGTTCTCGGGATTGTCCTTGAGCTGCGACGCCGGGATCGAAAGCGTCGGGTTGAAGGCGACGAGGTTCTTGCGGTTGATGAACGAGACGTTGTCGTCGGCGCCGGCCCAGTTCACCCCGTCAGGCGGCACGCACTGCTCCGCCGACGGCTTGACGAACGAGTTGACCGCATCGATCACCCGAGCCCGAATTTCCGGATCGTCGATCTGCAGGTTGCCGTCGGCATCGAGGACCTCGGCGCCGAAGGCGTTGAGGAAGATGTGGATGTTGAAGAACGGGTCGTTGCCGCCGCTGCCCGTGCCGAGCCCGAGGCCATAGATGCGCTCCCCCTTCGCCCGCAGTGCCGGCTGCACCTCGTCGCACCAGAAGTCGAAGAAGGCCTGCCACTCGTTCGGGATGTCGTCCTCGCTGAAGCCGGCCTCGACCAGAAAGTCCTTCCAGTAGTGGACGTGAGGCGTCATCTGCGTCCACGGGATGGCGTAG
>CAZGUW010000038.1:0-25389 GCA_964528705.1 uncultured Geminicoccaceae bacterium | reverse complement strand
AGCCGGCGCGGCGGGCGGTCAGGGAAGTCCGGGCATGACCAACAGAAAGATCCTCGTCACCGGCTCGGGCAGCGGGATCGGGGCGGCCATCGCCCGCCGGCTCGCCGGCGAGGGTGCCCACATCATGCTGCATGCACGGGCGAACCGGGCGGGCTGCGAGGCCGTCGCCCGCGACCTGCGCGAGCGTGGGGCGGAGGTCGCGATCCGGCTCGGCGACCTAGAGCACCCGGCGACTCCGGAAGCGCTGGTCGATGCCACGGTGGAGCGCTTCGGCGGGCTCGACGTGCTGGTGGCCAATGCGGGGTTTCCCGTGCTGGCAGGGTTCGGCGAGCTGACCCGGGCCGATCTCGACCGCTGCTACGCGGTCATCCAGGCGGGCCTCTTCCTGCTGGCCACTCGGGCGATGCCGCATCTGCAGCGCTCGGCCGCCGGGCGGATCGTCGCGATCTCCACCGGCAACGCGCATGTCTTCCGGCCCAATTACCCGATCTATCCGGCGTCAGGCGCGGCCAAGGCGGCGGCCGAGGTCCTCGTCCGTTGCCTCGCCGTCCAGCTCGCCCCCTTCGGCGTCACCGCCAACGGCGTCGTTCCGGGCCTGATCGCGAAGGACGACGGCGTGCTCGGCCACCATGCCGCGGACGAGGTGCCGGGCTTCCTCGAGCACATACCCATGGGCCGCATCGGCCGCCCGGACGAGGTGGCGGCCATGGTCGCCTTCCTCTGCTCGGCGGATGCGGGTTACGTCACCGGCCAGATCATCCACGTGAACGGCGGCCTGATCTGAGGCCTCGATCACCCCGGCTGCGCTTTCGTCGACCAGCTCGCTGCCTGCCGCGCCTCGCCACGCCGGAGTTCGTGGGTATCCGAGCCTCAGGTCTCCCGGGGCACCCAGGCGAGCAGGTGTTCCGCCACCAGCACGGTCTCGCCCGCCTGGTTGGTCATCTCGACGCGGCTTCGCGAGCGGCGGCGCTCCTGGTCGACCTCGGCCACCCGGTAGGCGACGGTGATCGTGTCACCAATGAAGACGGGCTTGAGGAAGCGCACCCTGTCGTAGCCGGCCGAGACCGGCGTGAAGGGCGATTCGGCCGTCGTGTAGCGCGAGCTCATCATCGAGGCCGTGTTCGAGGAGAGCGAGAGCACGAGGAGCCCGTGCGCGATCCGGCGGCCGAACACCGTCGTCTTCATGTACTCCTCGTTAACGTGCACCTTGTCGAAATCGCCGCTGATACCGGAGAACAGATAGAAATCCGCCTCGCCCAGGGTCTTCGAGAAGCGCACCTCGGCGCCGATCTCGGCCGGAATGGCAGTCATGTTCGCGTTTCTCCCTGCGTGTCGGGTCCTAGCACCGCCCCGGGGCCCGGATAAAGGGGGCATGCCCCGACATTTACATACGTGCAAGTAAGTCGGTAGCATGACGTTCCCGAGGGAGCAAATCCGGTCGGGGTGGCATGCGGGGGGGTGGCATCCGATGCCACGTAAGCGCTCGGGTTGTCGCATCTGGTGCGACAGTTTTCCGGCGCTATCGCAAATTCCGCGACAGTTGCCGACGATCGAACCCACGGACTCGACCAACGAATCCGACATCGGGCGAACGAATCCGATGTCCGGCAACTTGCTGCAGAAAAAGTATTCTTGCCCGACTCCGGCATGCTGGCAACCAGCCGGGCCGTGCCGGAAGCCGGATTTTGCCGAAGGAACCCGAAGGCCTTGCATTCGATTCTCAGAAAGGATGATGCACCTATTGCGCGGCGTGGCCGTGACGCATCTCTGACGCACCGCCGGTCCGCCGCCAATGGCAGTGTGAAATACTCATGAAAATCAAAGCGAACACGCCCATTCGACCATAACCATTTGGTGAGCGTGTGGGTAATGGCGTAATCCGAACTGTTCGCGCGTGACGTCAAGTCTTCTGTTACGTCTGACAAGCGACGACGCTCGCATGTCGAACGGTCTGTCTGCCATAATATTTATAAGCCCAAGTGTTTGCCGGTGATCCTCATAATTGACGGGCTGCCGGGTGGCTGCCGATTCTTGGATAGGCCCGGATAGTCGAGGATATTCGCGGCGGGCAACATCCGGTCGTCAAGAGCGGGTGGCAAAGAGGGCCGACATCTGGTAAAATACCCGACGGAAACGAAGATAACGGGCAGCTCGTTCCGGGACCGACCGGCCGAGAACTGCCGCGTCCAAGCGGGTGGTAAAAGGAGCGGTCGCCATGAGCACGGTGATGGCCCGAGCTGGAGTCCTGCGCGGTTCCACGTCGATGCGGGCCATGGACCCCTGGCAGCGTTCACTGGCCGTATCGCTGCGCATCGCGGATGTCAGCATCGTTTTCCTGGCGGGTTGCGCCAGCTACGCGCTGCGCTTCGATGGCGGTCTGCCGAACGAGCATGTGGAGTTCCTGGCGCTGACGCTGGGCGTGCTGTTCGCGGCCCAGTGCCTGACCATCGCCGGTTGCTATCAGGAGCGGAGCATCGACCGGCTGTCGAGCCAGTTGCCGCAGGCGGTGCTGGGCTGGTCGGCGGCCGTCGGCTGCACCCTTGCGACGCTTTTCCTGCTCAAGCAGATCGATCCCCTGTCGCGCATGTGGATCGGGAGCTGGTTCGTGCTCGTGCTGGTCGGGCTCGTGGCGGTTCGCTGCGCGGGCAAGCAGCTGATCGTCCATGCTCGGGCGAGCGGCGCTCTCCTGCGCCGCGTGGCCATCGTCCGCGAGCAGGGAATGTGCCTGGAGCGCATCCTCGACGGCATCGAGGCCAACCCGTCGCTGACGCCGGTTGCCGAGATGGAGGTCGACTTTACCGATCCCCTGCAGGTCGATGCCGTCATCCGCGAGGTGCCGCGTCTCGGCCAGATCGAGCAGCTCGTGCTGGTGTGCAACCCGGCGCACACGGCAGCGCTGACCCGGATCGTCGAGGCGTTCCGCCAGTTCCCGGTCGAGGTCAACCTCGTGTCCGGCGTGCTCGCCAGCGAGCTTCCGGTCATCGGCATGCGTGCGATCGGCTCGCTGCCCGCGACGGTCCTGGTCGAGCGGCCCATTGACGGTCCCGTGTCCACGCTGAAGGGCGCGTTCGACCGGCTGGTCGCCCTGGGGCTGCTCGTCCTGCTGGCGCCGCTGATGGTCGTCGTGGCGCTCGCCATCAGGCTCGACAGCCCGGGCCCTGTGCTCTTCCGCCAGATGCGCGTCGGCTTCGATCGCAAGCCGATCGAGGTGCTGAAGTTCCGCACCATGCGCCGTGAGCTTTGCGATGCGCCCGGTGCCGCGATCGTGACGCAGGCGACGCGCGACGACCACCGGGTCACCGCGGTCGGGCGCATCCTGCGGCGCACCAGCCTCGACGAGCTGCCGCAGCTCTTCAACGTGCTGAAGGGCGAAATGTCGCTGGTCGGGCCGCGCCCGCACGCGGTCGCCCACAACGACCACTATGCCGCGCTGATCGACGGCTATCTCGGCCGCCACCGGGTCAAGCCGGGCATCACCGGCTGGGCGCAGATCAACGGCTGCCGCGGCGAGACGATCACGGTCGACGACATGCGGCGGCGGATCGCCCTGGATCTGCAGTACATCGACAACTGGTCGCTCGGGCTGGACCTGAAGATCCTGCTACGCACCCCGTTCGTCGGCCTCGTCAACGAGAAGGCGTACTGAGCGTGCGGGCGCGTTCCATACTGCTGCAGGGCGCGGCCCGGCCGTACCCAGCTGGGGGTTGCGTCATTGGCCGATGCTCGATCAGTATTCCTCTGGCGTCTTTCTGGAGTTGCGGCTGGCATGATTGATTGAAATCGGGTATGATAAATAACGATGAGGAATTCGCCGAATGATTGATAAGTGAAGGCGTGATGCGCGCACTGGTTACGGGCGGCGCCGGCTTTGTCGGGCGGCACATGTGCGGGGCTCTGTTGGATCAGGGCTGGCAGGTCGTCTGCGTCGATCCGGTCGTTCCCCGAACAGGTGGCCTGGAACCGGCCGACTGGCCGGCTGGTGACCCGCGCGACTTCGACGGATTCGCATTCATCAAGTCGGATTGCCGCGAGTATTTCCGGACGGCGCGTGACGACTCCTTCGACTATGCCTTTCATCTGGCGGCCATGGTGGGCGGCCGGCTGATGATCGACTACGAGCCGCTGGCCGTCGCCGAGGACCTGGCCATCGACGCCGGCTACTGGCGCTGGGCGGAGCATGCGAAGCCAGTAAAGACTGTGTATTTCTCGTCGAGCGCTGCCTATCCGATCGGTCTGCAGCGGGCGGATACCTATCGGCTGCTGCGCGAGGACGATATCGTTTTCGGCGATTCGCTGGGCATGCCCGACATGACCTACGGCTGGGCGAAGCTCACGGGCGAGTATCTGGGCCGGCTGGCCCATTCCCGCTACGGGCTGAAGTCGGTCGTCTACCGGCCGTTCTCGGGCTATGGCGAGGACCAGGACCAGACCTACCCGTTCCCCGCCCTGACCCGACGCATTCTCGATCTCGACGGCCCGACCGTGACGGTCTGGGGCAGCGGTCGGCAGATGCGCGACTTCGTCCATATCGACGACTGCGTGCGCTGCGTGCTGGAGACGATGGACCAGGTCGACGACGGCTCGGCCCTCAACATCTCGTCCGGCGTCCTGACCTCCTTCACCGAGCTCGCCACGCTGATGCTGGAGCGCCTCGGCAAACGGGCAACGGTCACCAACCTGTCCGACATGCCGGAGGGTGTCTTTGCCCGCGGTGGCGATACCACGCTGCAGAACCGGCTCGGCTTCGCGCCGCGCATCACGCTGGCCGAGGGTGTCGATCGGGTGGCGGCGTCACTGGCCGAGCAGGCGGCGGTCGCCTGAGGCGGCCACGCGCGCAGGCGGGATACTCGATGAGCAGTCTTCCGAAAGAAGCGAGAAGACGCGGAGGGAATGACAGATGGGCGGGGTCTTTGGCATAAGCTTCTCGACTGCGGACAAGGATTCGCTGGTGGCGTCGGTAGTGCACGATGCGGTGCCGCTGGGCGGCGGGCTGCGGATGGTGGCCACGGCCAATATCGATCACATCGTCAATCTCCTGCGCGACCGGCGTTTCCGCGACGCCTATCGGACGGCATGGGCCACCACTGCCGATGGTGCGCCGGTGGCCCTCTATGCCCGCTGGCGCGGCGCCGGCGTGCCCGGCCGGGTGGCTGGCCCCGATCTCTTCGCGGCCCTGATGCCGGCGCTCGCGGCCGGGCGGCATCGTCCGTTCTTCGTGGTCAGTCGCGAACGCACCGGTGCGCTGCTGAGGCAGTGGCTCGAGGCGCAGGGCTTCGCCGCGGACTCCATCGGCGTCGTCTGCCCGCCCTTCGGCTTCGAGCGCGACAGCGCCTATTCATCCGCGCTCGCCCGCGATATCCGGGAGCACGGGACCACGCATCTCTTCATGGGCGTCGGGTCGCCCAAATCGGAGGTCTGGCTCTGCGAACATGCAAGCGAGCTCGGCGACTGCTACGGCTTCGGGATAGGCGCGGGCGTCGACTACTTCGTCGGCACCGAGGCCCGTGCTCCCTTCTGGATGCAGGCCTGCGGGCTGGAATGGTTCTGGCGCGTCCTGTGCGAGCCGCGGCGGCTGGCCCGACGCTATCTCGTCGATGCGCTGCTCTTCCCGGTTGCCGTCATGCGCGACGCGACCGGCAACTGGCGGCCGGACGAGCCGACCACCACGCTTCTGCGCTGAACACGGTGGTGCCTGCCGTTCGGGTCGACCGGTAGGTGCGCGTGGCGTCGACGGGCCGACTGCTCAATGTCCACCGCTATCGTTACCGCAAGGGTGGCGCGGAGGCGGTCTATCTCGACCACAGCCGGCTGTTCGCCGAGCGGGGCTGGACCTGCGCCGAATTCGCGATGGCGCACCCGAGGAACCCGCCATCCGCCTGGGACGCGCATTTCCCCGCACAGTTCGATCCCAGGCCCGGCTGGTGTGGCCTGCTGGATATCCCACGCTTCATCTATTCAAGGGACGCCAGGCGGCAGATGGCGCGGCTGCTCGAGCAATTCCGGCCCGACATCGTCCACGTGCACGGGCTCTACCATCAGCTGACCCCGTCCGTGCTGGAGCCAATCGCGGCGGCCGGCATCCCGATCGTCTACACGATGCACGACTTCAAGCTGCTCTGTCCCGCCTACAGCATGTTCACCGACAAGCTGGGCATCTGCGAGCGCTGCGCCACCGGCAGCTTCTGGCATTGCGCCGCCAATGCGTGCCTGCACGACTCGCGGGCGGTGAGCGCCGTCTATGCGCTGGATGCCTATGTCCAGTGTTGGCGGGGCGCCTATGACACGGTCTCGGCCTTCGTCATGCCGA
The DNA here is from genome assembly GCA_964528705.1 of uncultured Geminicoccaceae bacterium. Classification (GTDB taxonomy): domain Bacteria; phylum Pseudomonadota; class Alphaproteobacteria; order Geminicoccales; family Geminicoccaceae; genus SLRI01. The sequence goes on along the minus strand of CAZGUW010000038.1, from coordinate 19,082 downwards.
GCCGCTCGATCCTGGAGAAGCACCGCGAGCACGGCTTTCCGGCCGGGAAGCTGCACCATATTCCCAACTTCTTCGAGACGACCGCCGACGAGCCCGCCACGCCGCCCCTCATCGCCGAGGCCCGGCAGCGCTACGGGCGCTACGTGGTCTATTTCGGCCGCCTGTCGCCGGAGAAGGGGTGCGGCGTTCTGATCGAGGCCTGCGACGCCGCCGGATTGCCCCTGGTGCTGGTTGGCGAGGGGCCGGAGGAGGCAGGCTTGCGGGATCTCGCGGCCAGGTCGAGCCAGCCTGTCCATTTCGCCGGCTACCTCACCGGCGGGCAGCTATGGGCGGTGGTCGAGGCGTCGCTATGCGTCGCGCTGCCGTCGATCTGGTACGAGATCGCCCCGAAGAGCGTGCTCGAGGCCATGGCGCGGGCCAAGCCGGTCGTGGCATCGGCGATCGGCGGCCTGCCGGAGCAGGTCGAGGACGGTGCGACGGGCTATCTGGCGCCGCCGGGCAACGCGGCAGCACTGGCCGAGGTGCTTGAGGGACTCGCCGGTCTCGGCAACGCCGAGCTGGAGGCGATGGGCGGGCGGGCGCGGGAGAGGGCGCTCACCAGCTTCACGGCCGAGCGGTACTACAGGTCGGTCGTCGCGCTGTACGACCGCGTCGGTCGAAGAACCGGGCCGGCTGAAGGAGGGGCAACTTGACCTGCGAGGCCGGCGGTGTCCTCTGGCGCCCTGCTCGACATAAAACCGGGTGGAAGGGCTGATGTTCGAGTCCCAGCCTCTGTTCATTCGCAAGATCCTCTACCGGCTGCTCATCCTGAAACGTACCCGATACCAGTGGGTGCATGGTGACCGCGAGTACCCCCTGCTTCGCCATTTGGTGGAACCGGCGGAGTCGAGCGTCGATGTCGGCGCCAATACGGGGGTCTACACCTGGCTGCTGGCTCGACGGAGCCGCAAGGTCTATGCATTCGAGCCGAACCCCCAGCTGGCCAAGCTGCTGCGCGAGACTTTCGGCAGGCGCGTCGAGGTCTTCGCCTGCGGTGTCTCGGACACGGAGGGCACCCTGACGCTCTGGATCCCGCGCCGCGGCGAGCGGGAGCTGATCGGGCGAAGCAGCATGCTGCGCGAGGCGGTCGACGAGTTCGAGCTGCGGGCGATCGAGGTGCCGGTCCGGACGCTCGATTCGCTCGATCTCGCGGACGTGGGCTTCATGAAGGTGCATGCCGAGGCCCATGAATTCGCCATTCTCCAAGGAGCGAGGCGGACACTTGAGCGCTGCCGGCCGAGCCTGATGGTCGCCGCGCAGTCGCGATTCACGCCCGAGGATCCCGACCGCATCTTCGCCTTCCTGTCGGGTCTGGGTTATCGCGGCTACTTCTACGAGAAGGGCCGCATCCGGCCTTTTCGCTGCTTCGACATCGCGGTGCATCAGCGGCCCGACACCGTGCTGCAGGTGGGGCAAAGCGCCTACAATCCGGACTACATCTACAATTTCATCTACATTCACCCCAGCCGGTCGGGGGTGTTCGAGCGACTGGCTGAACTGTTCAGCGACGAGGTGAAAGCGGACGAGTAGGAGTCATCCGCGCGCGTGCAACGAGCGGTCGTTACCCGCCGGCCTCCCTGCGCCGGTCGAACTGCAGGAGCCGCGCCCCGACATAGCCTACGAATGTCAGCATGATCAGGCCCTGCAGCGATGCTGCCACGGCAATGGCCAGCGTCGCCTCGCCACCCTGCCGGGCGATCACGATCACGACCAGCGCAGCGAGCACGGCACGGACCGTCTCGATAATCGCATAGGATGCCTGGATATCGAACAGGGCAGTCGCCATGCGCGCCGGGAAGCCGATGAGGTAGGCGAAGCTGGCCAGGGCGATCCAGCGGGCGTAGTGGCCGGCCTGCTCCCACTCCGCGCCGAAGATCAGCGCGAAGATGAGGGGGCCGAAGACAATGATGCAACCAAACGGTGCGAGCGAGGTCAGGGCGAGCGTCGCGGTGGAGCGCCAATACAGTTTCGAGACCGGCTGGCCATGTTTTCGCTGGTCGGCTGCGTGCTGGTAGTAGACCCGGGCAACATTCGAGCCCCAGATGATCGCCGGTCGCTCGAGCAGGCGGTTGGCGAACCAGTAGAAGCCGACGACGTCGAGCGCATAGAACATGCCGAGCAGGATGGGCAGGAGTTGCTGGCTCACCTGGCCGAAGATGGCAGCCGGCAGCTGGTAGGCGGGAAAGTGCCAGTGCCGGATGGCCATGAGGCGCATGCGGCGCAAACTGATGGCGCGCAGTCCACGCCTGCCGATCTGGCGAAGGAGCTCGTGCATGCCGTGCAGCGCGGCCGCCGCCGTGCCGAGCCATCGACCGACAATTAGGCCGTAGGGTCCTGCCCCGAAGAGGCCGAAGCCGATCTGGGAGAGGGCGATGCCACCCCCCTCGATGAGGCGGTTGACCAGTTGCGGCATGTAACGGCCGTGCCGGGTCTCCCAGAGCCGGGTGACGAAGAGCACGTTGACCACGACCATGAACGCCGGAATGGTCCAGAGATAGGGGGCCACCCCGGTCAACGAGCCCGGCAGGAGGCCGGGATCGGACTGCAGAACGAGCGCCGCCAGCAGGGCCAGTGCGGCGAAGAGCGGAATCAGTGCGAGCGAAAGGAAGACGACGTTGACCGCTTCGCTGCGGCTCCGCGCGATGCCGAGCGCAAGATAGAAGAGCCCTGTGGCAAGAAGCTCGGGCACCGCACCCAGGGCCTGGACCAGGCCGGCAATGCCGAAGTCGGCCGGATCGAAGAGCCGTGCGACAACCGGCGCGCTGGCAAGGGTGATAAGGTTCTGCAGCAGCGAGGCAGAGGTGAGGATGGCGAGCCCCCGCACGAAGGTGCTGCCTGAGATGCGGGACCAAACGGCGCCGATCACGCGGCGCACTGCCATGACGGTCTCCGGCCAGCGCTATTGAAGGCCGTCGGCAAACAGTTTCAACCGGGTCGGGCCGAGCGCGATCATCGTGCCAGTTCGCGTCGTGCGAACTCGTAGATCTCGATGTTGGCAGCACTCATTTCTTCCATCCTGCGGCGGACTGTGGGTGTCACGATCTCGGTCAGTTCGGACTGGCTGGCCACCGACTTGTTGGCATGGCCGATCCGCAGCCGGAGCCCCACCGCCTTTCGCAACTGGCGTTGAAAGCCCGGGATGTCGTCGACAAATCCAATTGCGTCGAAACGGGCAAGATTCTCCTTTGCCAACCCGATGCATTTTGGTGAGCCTGGATCCTCGACGGTTGGGGCGCCGCTGAAAAAGTATGAATAAAGAGACCCCAGTTCTTTTGCTTCCCATGTATCAAAGTATTTGTCGATATCAAATACATTGGTAAAAAGGTCGTTTGGCCTTTTTCTTTGAAAGAAATAATGAGATATCATCATGGAAACGGGATCGCGTAATGTAGTGATGAATTTATAGCTCTTCGAAAATCTATCGTGGGCGACAGTGGAAAATCGGACGTGACCGGCAACGCAGCGAATGTCGTGGAAGAGATAAAATAGAAAGAGGTGCTCTTGAAAATCGTCGACCAACCGGGCGCGATCTTGTTCGCCAACGCCAGGATTCAGCGCGCGAATCGAATTGAGGATGGGTGGCGTCGGGAAGCCAGCGAACGAGACGGCGTAGCGTATGCGCAAAGCCTGGGCAACCGAAGTCCCGCCGCACTTGGGAACATGATGGAAAACGACCCTTGGTCCCGAAAGCGCATCGACGACGAGTTTTCGCGTTCGTGCGAAGCGCGGCATCAACGCCGCGCCAGTTCGACATTCTCGGATAGGACGGGACTACCGGTCACAGCCGCGCAATACCCACGCCAGGATCGGCTCGGCCGAGTGTGGAAGCGTGACTAGTGCCCTGCCTGGCGCTCATGTGACCCGTGAAATGAGGATCCGCTCGATTAGGAACCGTAGCGCATTATGGATCACCGACCGCGATAAGGCAAACCCGAGAATCGGCGTCGCCGCGATCGATCGGGCGATGCGGCACCCGTCGGACGGTCGGCAAGAACGCGTCCATATGTGCCTCTCACCGGCAGACGCGAGAGAACTTTTTTTGCCGGCGCGTCTTGCGTTCAGGCATGTCCGGGACGCCGTCGCGCACGGGGGTTGCCCCGGAGATCGCAAACCGTTGGATTGGCAGCAGCTTTCGGACTCCCTCCGCATTCGGTTGCATGCCAGACCAAGCATCAACTATAAGTGGAAATCGTGGCTTGGTTGGAGGCAGTGTTGAGCCTGCCTAGTTCGTTGTCGGGAATAAACCCCATCTCGCGGCGTCTGCTAGTTTATCCTGGCAAGAACGATCGTTGCCACTCTAACGCAGGTCTGCCTGCCTGTTGTCCTGTCAATCGCCCCCAGTTATGCCGGAGACTAGGCATGAATTCTTCGTCTCTTGGTCACTATGTACTGAGTTCCGTTCTCGCGGTCTCGGTTCTGGTGGCCTCTTCAAGCAGCGGCCTTGCTCAGGCGAGCTGCACAACAACAAAGGATGTTTTCCTAAACCCCTTTAACAAGAACAGCGCGCACCATCGTCCGATCGGAACCGGCGCGCAGTACGCCAGCGACAGCCACCCGGCCACTCGGGACTGGCTGAAGGCCAGCAGCTTTGCTCTGAATGTTGGTGGTCCGTGGGGCGTTGACGCCGTAGCGGTAACGGCTTCGGATCCAGTGGTGCGCATCTCCGGCAAGGCACAGTCCATTGGCCTGCCGGTATCAATTCGCCTGCCTCGCAACGGGCATCAAACGAACATCGGATTCAACGCATTCGGCACCACGGATGGTGTCAGTGTCATCTATGACAGGTCGAGCGCACAGACGCATGAGTTGTTTCAGTACGACTGGAACAATGGGAGCCCCAACGCCAGCATCTATCGAAGCTGGAATATCAAGGGGCTTGGGCACGGAACGAGTTCCGGGCAACGCCTCGGCACCAGTGCGTCCGGTGTCGCCATGCTCTTCGGGATGCTGCGCGGATTCGAGATCAACAAGTCGGGTCACCCCATCGAACATGCGCTGCAGATCGCCTTGCCGCGACTCGATCTCCCGAACCAGAAATGCAACATTATGCTCTCGAGGGACATCGTGGTGCCGGCAACGACGCGTGATGGCAGCGCGGGGCAGGCGGGCCAGAATACCGGAAACATCCACTACGGTGCGTTGATGGCCCTGCCGCGAAACATCGACATCTCCAGGCTGGGCCTGAGCGAGCCGGGGCAGCGACTGGCGCATGCCATGCAAAAATATGGTGCGTACATTGTCGATGGCGGGGGCTGCGGTGGCGGTGCCATGCGCGCGGATCAGGATGTCAGTTCGCAGGTGCGCAGCCAACTCAGCAAGGACATTCCGAAGTTCTACCGGCTCATTCGGATGGTGCTCAACAACGACGTCATGGGCAGTTCCGTGGCCGGCGGCGGCCAGCCGATTGCGCCGAACTGCGCGTTCGACGCAGGTGCCAGCCAGAATGTCGCCAGCACACCTTCGGCCGGAAGCTCCGGCAATTCCTCCGGTGGTAGCACGTCGACCCCGCAGAACTCGGGCGGTAGCGGGTCAGGTAACACCGCAACTGCTCAGAATCCGCCGGCGTCCAACACCCAGGCTGGAAAAAATTGGGCGATTGCCCAGGACTATTGGGTGAAGTCGTACTGGAACAAGAAAAAGATGGATGCCAGCAAGCCTGGCAGCAGTGACTATCAACTATGGAAAAACAACTACGAGCGAACGATCGCTCTGTATATCGAGTATGCGGCGCGTGCGGGCATCACGGTCGATGCCAAGACGCCACCCGAGGCGGCCTTCACCAACAATGCCCCAGCCACCAATACGGCATCTTCGTCGTCGGCCAGCAGCAAGCCGCAATCGAGCAGCAATGCCGGTGCCAGCAGCCCACCAGCCTCCAATACCCAGGCTGGCAAAGACTGGGCCATTGCCCAGGACTACTGGGTGAAGTCGTACTGGAACAAAAAGAAGATGGATGCCAGCAAGCCTGGCAGCAGTGACTATTATCTATGGAAAAATAACTACGAGCGGACGATCGCTCTGTATATCAAGTACGCCGCGCGGGCGGGGGTCAGTGTCGATGCCGATACGCCGCCGGAACGCGCCTTTAGCTGAAGTACTCTGCCGAATTTGCAAACCTACATCTGTCGGCGGGCGAAGGCTCGCCGACTTTTTTTGTGCGAGAAGGCAATTGACGCGCTTCGTCAGGCATTGGATAACAATGGAATGACCAAGTCAGACTGAAATGGCCCATGCAAGATGAAAAGGCGCACCTTAAAGAAACCGTAGGCGGTACCGTTCGCCGTTGGTATGATGATTATGGCTGGCAGCGCGATGCAGGAACCGGCCTTTATTACGATACGGCCACATTCAGTGGCGCGGGCACTGGCTCGGCTGGTGCTGCCCTCTACGAAGCGCAGTCCTACAAGGACCTCAACGACTTCTTCGGCGCCGGCCGCCTCTTTCTCGATGCCGCGTCCGGGCCGATCGCGCATGCCGAGTACCTGCCATGGTCGGCGGGCTATGCGAACAGGGTTTGCCTGGACCTATCCGTGGTCGCCTTGCGCGAGGCGCGCATGCGTGCCGGTACGCATGGCCTCTACATCAATGGCGACCTGACGCGTTTGCCGCTACGGGACGACTCGATCGATGGCGGGGTCTCGGCCTACACGATCCAGCACATCGACGCCGAGCAGCAATTGGCGGCATTGCAAGAGCTGATCCGGGTCCTTGCCCCCGGGCACGGCTTCTGCATCATCACCGGCATCGAGCCGCCGCTTCGACGCTGGGCGTTCGCGCTGCTGCGGCCGCTGCTGCGCAACCTCACGTACAAGCACAAGCAGCGGGTCGACGCTCTCTACTATCATGCACGAACGCCGGACTGGTGGCGCTCGACCCTGGAGGGGCTGGGTGTGCAAGTGGAGATGCGCACGTTGCGGATCCTGAGGATGAACGAGTACAAGCTGCTCTTCGGGGACTCGGTTCGTCATGTGCGCTGGCTGCGGTTTCTGGAGACGAAGTGCCCCAGGCTGTGCCTGGTGCTCGCCGAGAGTGCGGTCGTTCTCGTCACCAAGGTCGAACCTCGCGCGGCCGCATCATCATACAAAAAAATCCAAACACCCAACTGAGCGAGGACGGCGGCAATGGCCAGCGAGGAGACCATCTACACCGACGGCCGCTACCTCGAGCACAACCCGCTCTGGCACGAGGAGGATGCGGCCTGGAAGGCGCGGAACATCGAGCAGATGCTCCGGCGCCACGGGCTGGCGCCGACCACGATCGCCGAGATCGGTTGCGGTGCCGGCGGGGTGTTGCTGGCGCTGACCAACGCACTTGGGCCTGCCGTGCGTGCCAAGGGCTTCGAGGTTTCGCCGCAGGCTTTCGAGATGGCCAAGGCGCGGGAAACGGCGAACGTCGAGTTCCTGTTCGGTCAGTCTCTTGCAGAACTCGAGGAGCGTTTCGACCTCGTCCTGATCATCGATGTGCTCGAGCATCTGGAGGATTACTTCACGTTCCTGCGGCAGGTACGACCCCTGGGGCGGCACAAGATCTTTCATTTCCCGCTCGATCTGTCCGCGCAGTCGGTGCTGCGCGGGCGACCGCTGATGAAGTGGCGGGCGGAGGTCGGTCATCTGCACTACTTCGTCAAGGAGACGGCGCTCGCATGTCTGCGGGAGACCGGCTACCGGGTAATCGACAGCTTCTACACCAACACCAATCTCGAGCTGGGTAATCGCGGCTGGAAAGCCGACCTCATGAAGCTGCCTCGTCGGGTACTGCTGCGGCTGCACGCCGATATGGCCGTCCGGCTGCTCGGCGGATTCTCCCTCATGGTCCTGGCGGAGTGAGCGGCGGGCCCGATGGCCGGCACTTCTGACGTCAGACCCCTGGGAGCCCACCCTTGCGGCCGGGCAACTCGCCCTTGAGGAGCGAAGCGAGGAGCGAGGTCGACAACACGATCGCCATCCAGCCGGCCAGCATCGGTGTGCGGAAATAGCCATTGTCGACGACGGAGGTTATAGCGATCGCGATGACGATCGCCCGCCCGTAGGTTCCCACACGCGTCCAAAGCGCAAACAGAAATGTCGCCGGGATCAATAACCCGACGATGCCGTGGTCCGTGAGAAAATAGAGATAATCGTTGTGCGAGATCAGCGTATCGTCGCCCCAACCCCATTGCGGGGTCCACATGTTGTCGGCGCCGACCCCGCTACCGAACAGCAGCGTCACGAGATCCCGCTCGCCGATGAGCAGGAAGCGGTAATGCCAGGTGCCGATGCGCCCGCTGCCCCAGGTTCCAACGTCAGTGCCGACCTGCAGGGCAATGACTGCTCCGGTGACGAACAGGACAAAGCCGAGGGCCGGAAGCCACCGAACGACGAAGTCGCGGCGATAGGTGCAGTAAAACAGGTATGCCCAGTATATCGCCACGAACAGGAGCTGGGCGCGGGCGCCATACCCGTCCATCAGGACGACGCAAATGCCGATCATCGCCCAGGCCACAGCCGGGCGCATCAGCCTGGCCCGGCGAAGCAGATCGAGCAGGACGATCTGGAGGGCCACGAACTTGGCGCTCAGGTGGACCTGGTCCAAGCCGCCGGTCAGCGAGGCAAAACGCAGGTAGCCGTCGTTCACGTTGTAGACGAATTGCGGCTCCGTCAGGACGATGTAGCCGGCATAGACTGTGCCGAAGATCGCAGCACCCCTCAGGAGACGCACCGGCAGCGCCAGGGGGTAGCTCAAGGTCCAGATCATCATCAGCGGCAGGACGAGCCGACGGCTGAGCTCGGCCATGTCCAGCCCCCGTATCTCGCTCAGACCCAGCATGTGCGGCGGCAGCAGGACGGCAATGTTGATCGTTGCGGACAGCAGCAGGAGCATTGTCCATTGCGCCCGCCGGAGCAGCAGGGTGACGGCGGCCAGGATCACATGGATTGCTGCCAGCGAGGCGGACAGCGGCAGCCGGAGCTCCGGGTGCCAGTTGAACGTGAAGATGTTGAGCAGCTGAAGGACGATGACGATATTGAAGGCGGCATAGATGATGCCTCTGGGTACATCGTCCAGGAGGCTCGGCACGGCATGGGGCGTGACCGTTGCCATGCCGGCTCAACCTGCAGCGCAGCAGGACCGGGGCGGTCCCGCGTTCATCCCTGGCTCAGGCGCGGCGTCGCGCCGGCGAGGCGTGCGGCCTTGCGCCGAATGCGCAAGCTCAGCAGCCGGCCGATGTCGCCGAGGGCGACCAGGACGGCGCGCGATCGATCCCGCGGGCCGAGCGGCGCACCAGCGGCCGCGGCGACAATGTCCCAATGCATGCGCGCCATGTACCAGCGTGTGCCGCCTTTGGTATCGATCCATTTCCGCAGGTCCGAGTGCTTCATGTTGCGGCTGGCGGCCTTGTGGAAGCGGTTGACGTAGAGCCGCTCGGGCACCTGATGGAAGCGGCCCATGAGCACCAGTTGCGCCAGCAGCGCTCGATCGGAGCCATAGTAGCTGGCGTGCAGCCCGGTGCGCTCGATCGCGGCCGTACGCATGACACCGAAGATCTCGAACGAGCCGAGCTTCAGGTTCAGCTGCTCGTCGAGGCGCTCGACCGGGTCATCGCCTTCCGCCACGCGCAGTGGCCCCATGACCCAGGCCGGCCGCCCGGCGCCGTCGACGAAACTCTCGAGCACGTTCTGCTCGAGGCCCAGCTCCGCCGGCGCCTTGCCGCGGCCGGTTTCGTCCACCATGACGGTGACGGGATAGGCGACCACGATCTCCGGGTCGGCATCGAGCGCGGCGATGCAGCGCTCGAGATAAGTCGGCTCGTAGAGGTCGTCGTGCGCTGCCCACTTGTAATAAGGGGTCGAGTGGCCGAGCTCGAACACACGATTGAAATTTGGTGCCGCGCCAATGTTGGTCGTGTTGCAGTGGTAGCTGAAGCGAGCATCGGCATCGACGAAACGGCGTGCCGTCGCCGCCGTCTCGTCGGTCGAAGCGTTGTCGCAGATCACCACCTTGAAGTGCCGATAGGACTGCCGTTGCAGAGACGTCAGCATCTCGCCGAGCATTGCTGCGCCATTGTACACAGGAACGCCAATCGTCACCCGCGCTGGTTCATTCTTCATGATCGAAACGCCTTTGCTGGAACATTTCGTGCGACCACGCCATCGCCCTTCGAACCGTCGCCATCATGACTTCTCGAGATAATATTTCTTGTGCTTGCCGTAATACTGGCCAGCGTCGCCGTAGGTGTAGTTCGCTGCGCGGCGAACATTGACGCGGGAGAGCACCAGGCCGATGATCGAGGCACCGCTCTGTGCCAGCTGGCGCAGTGCGAACGTCACCGTCGCCTTGCGGGTCCTGCCCCAGCGAACGACGAAGATCGTGGCGTCGACGGCCCGGGCGATCACCGGCGCGTCGGCGACCGAGAGCACCGGCGGCGAATCGATGATGATCAACTCGAACTGCTCGCGAGCATCGGCGACGATCTCGGCGAGCCGGCCACCGATCAGGAAGTCGTGGGCGTGGGGAACCGGCTTTCCGGCAGTGATCAGATACGCGCCCGAAGCCGGATCCTGGCGCACGACCTCCTCCATGCTTCTCTGGCGTGCCATCAGCTCGGTGAGCCCGGGTGTCGAGGGCAGGCGCAGCATGGCGGCGACGCTCGACTGACGGAAGTCCGCGTCGATCAGCAGGACCCGGCGACCGGCCTTCGCGTGCATCTGGGCGGTGCCCAGCGCCAGGCTGGACTTGCCCTCCTCGGGCTCCGACGAAACGAACTGGAAGACGGCCGATCGGCGGTCGCCGCGCAGCAGCAGCATGCGGGCGTTGATCGCCCGGAGCGCCTCGCTCACCGCGGTGTTCGGATGGTCGAGCAGGTAGTTGTGCAGGCCACGTTTGCGGACCGCACGTATACGCCCGAGGTCGGGCACCGAGGAAAGCACCGGAAAGCCCAGCTCTTCCTCCAGTTGCGAGGCACTGCGGAAGACGGCGTCGAACCGCTCCAGCAGCAGAGCCAGGGCCACGCCGATCACGCCGCCGACGACGATTGCTGCGGCAACGGCCAGCGTCTTGCGGGGGTAGGACGGATTGCGCGGTATCGCCGAGTAGGAGATGATCGTCGCGTCGGCCCGATAGGCGCCGAGGTCGTCCTGTGACTTCAACTCCTGGGACTGTTGCAGGAAGGTCTCGAGGAGCGTGCGCGCGGCGCTTGCCTCGCGTTCCAGGGCGCGCAGGGTCACCGACGCCTGATTGGAATCGGCGACGCGATCCTCGAGCTGGCGCAGGCCCTCCTCGAGCAGACGCTCGCGCTCGCGTGCGACGTTCACCTCCGCCTGCATGCTCTCGGCGATGCGGCCGGTCTCGGATCGTATTTTGACCTGCAGGTCCTCGAGCTCGGCCTGCGCACTGAGCAGAAGGGGGTGGCGGGCGCCGTAGACCTGCGAGAGATCGGCGACCTTGCGGCGGAGCCCCACTTCCTGCTCGACCAGTGAGCTGATGAGCGGCGAGCCCAGGACCTCGGTGGCGCTGGCGAGGCCGTCGCCGCCGGCATTGAGGAGGCGGCGGACCTGATCGCGTCGCGCTTCCCGTTCGGCGCGGGCCGTGCGCGCCAGGATCAGTTGGCTGTTGAGCTCCGAGATCTGCTGTGCAGCCACCGTGCCGCCGTCGGTCTCGAGCAGGCCCGTCTGGCCCCGATATTCCTCGACCGCAGCCTCGGCCGCCGAGACCTGATCGCGCAACTCGCCGATCCGCTCATCGAGCCAGCCCGTCGTGCGCTGGATCTCGGCGAACTTGGCCTCGAGGCGCTGCTGCAGATAGCTGTCGGCGACGGCATCCGCCACCTGCGCGGCCATCGTCGGCCGCTCCGAGGTGAAGCTGATCTCGATAACGGTCGAGTTCGGCACGGTGTCGACGGTCAGCCGGTCGAGGAAGCCGTCGAGGATGTACTCGTTGAACATGCGCTCGCCGATGGCGTCGGTGGCTGCCGCGGCGGCTGGATCGGCGATTTCGGGATCGGCGGCGGAGAACATCTCGAGGTCGTCGCCAATTGCCGGTGAGGAAAAGCCCGCAAACGAGAGCCCTTTGCCGATCAGCTCGCGGAGCGTCTGCCGCCACCGGGTGAGCAGCGGCTCGGGCTGCATTTCAGGGTTGAACTCGGGATCAGCCCGCAGATCGAGGTCGTCGATGACCCGCTGTGCCACGGCGCGCGAGCCGATGACCTGGATCTGCTCGGTCGGCAACTTATGGTTGATCAATCCCGGCAGCAAATTGATCTGCTGTTCCTCGAACAGCAACTTGACGCTGGCCGTGTAGAGCGGCGTCATGTTCATCACGACGCCCGCGGTGGCACCGGCGAAGAAGAGAGTCGAGAAGATGATCAGCCACTTGCGCCGCCAGAGCGTCAGCAGCGCTTCCTTGAGATCGATGTCTCCGAGATCGGCGTAGGCCTTCAGTGCCTGGCTGCGATCGGCCGCGGGCAGTGCATCGTTCGCAACGGCCAGTCGCGGGAGATTCTCAGCCACGGCCTGTCGCGACGCTGACGCAGATCACGGACGGCGAGCCTATCGCGCCGCTCGGCCCCGCCGGGCGATCCTTGTCGGCGGGCCGGCTCCATGTCCGCCACCATGTCCGGACCAAGCGCCAGGTCATCACCCCGAAAACCCCTTTGGAGGAAGGGCCAGCAAGGAAACTCTAACCTTGCTTTATAGTCGCACAGACGGTCTTCCTTCAAGCGCCGAGCGGCGCAAAGGCCTGCAGCAGGGTGTCCCGGATGGCCGAATCAGTCCGCAGGCGGGCGGTGGGGATACACCGGCCCGATGATCCAGCCCAGCAATCAGACGAGTGGCAGGACGGCTCGCGCCGCAGCCAGGACACGAGCATCCGCACCGCGCGGGCCGATGAGCTGCAGGCCGACCGGCCGGCCGTCGCCAGTCAGGCCGCATGGCAGCGAGCAGGCCGGTTGCTGGCTCAGATTGATCGGGTAGCTGAAGCCGGCCCATTCGGTCCATCGCCCGAGGCCGGAGCCGGGCGGCACCTCCTCGCCGGCTGCAAAGGCGGGGATGGCGGTCGCCGGCGAGAGCAGCAGCGTGAACCGCTCCAAGAGCGCGTCCATGGCGGACCCGAACGCGACACGACGCTGGGTCGCAAGCACATAATCCTGCACGGGGATTTCCCGCCCCGCGGCGGCGACGGCCTGCAGTCCCGGATCGACCCGATCCAGCCTGTCCGGCGGCAGGGCGGCGACGCGGGCGGCTGCACCCGCATACCAATGGGTGGTGAAGATCTGGAAGAGATCGTCGTGATCGGGCAGGTCGATCGGCTCGATGCGAGCACCCTCGGCGCGCAGGCGCTCGACCACGGCATCCATTCGGGCCGCCACCTCGGGATCGACCGAGCCGTGGGGGGAGCGATGCCAGTAGCCGATGCTCGCGTCCTCGAGGGTGAAGCCAGAGTCCGACAGGGGCGGCAGCTCGACCGGGGGCTGCATCCAGTCCGACACGTCGCGGCCGGACATCACCTCCAGCATCGCCGCGGCGTCGTCGGGGGTGCGGGCCATGGGACCCACATGCGAAACCGAGCCGAACGGGCTCGGCGGATGGGCCGGAACCCGGCCGAAGGTCGGCTTGATGCCGAAGATGCCGGTGAAGGAACTGGGAATGCGGATCGAGCCGCCGCCGTCCGAGCCGAGATGCAGGACGCCGGCGCCGGTCGCCGCGGCGACGGCGGCGCCACCGCTCGAGCCGCCGGGCGTGAGCGTGGCATTCCACGGATTCGTGGTCACACCCGAGCGGGGACTGTCGGTTATCGCCTTCCAGCCGAACTCGGGCGTGGTGGTGAGACCGAGTAAGGTGGCGCCGGCGGCACGCAGGCGGGCGACGGCGGGGGCATCCCGGGCCGATCGAACGGGCTCCGCCGCGACACTGCCAAAGCCGATGGCGCGGTCCTCGACCCAGACGATGTCCTTGATCGTCGTCGGTATCCCGTCGATGGCCGAGGCGGGCGACCCCGCCCGCCAGCGAGCCTCAGCGGCGCTTGCCTGGGCCAGGGCCGCCTCATGGTCGATCAGCGTAAAGGCGTTGTGCGCGCGCTGCACGTCCTCGGCCCGGGCGAGGCAGGCGCTCGCGACCTCGACCGGCGACAGCGTGCCGGCGGCATAGGCGGCCGTGAGTTCGGCCACGCCGAGGCGGCAGAGGTCGGGGGCATCGTTCAGTGGATGGGCGTGTGTCATCAAGCGAGCTCGCACCAGACGGGGATATGGTCGGAAATGCCCTTGCCGGCTCGGGTGCCGGGGTCCGCGTCGGCGCTCTGCAGGCGGTCGAGGGCCGGTGGCGAAAGGAGCAGGAAGTCGATGCGCATCCCTTCGTCGCGCTCCCAGGAGCCACCGCGCAGATCCCACCACGTGAACTGGCGTCGGGTCGGCGCCACGGCTCGCACCGCGTCGTAGAGACCGGTGTGCACGAGACCGCGAAGGGCATGGCGTTCGGCGGAATGATAGCAGATGCCTCCTTCGCACGCCTTCGGGTCGTAGACGTCGATGGGCTCGGGCGCGACGTTGAAATCGCCGCCGAGGACGAGCGGACCAGGGTCCTCCAGCGCCAGGTCCATATAGGTCATCAACCTCTTGTAGAACCTGAGCTTGTAGGCGAAGTTCTCGGAATCGACCCGGGTGCCGTTCGGCACGTAGATCGAAGCGACACGCACCCCCGCCACCTGACCTTCGATGTAGCGGGCCTGCTCGTCCCCGACTTCGCCGGGCAGGCCGCGGGTGACGGTGTCGATCGGCGAACGGGCGAGGATGGCCACTCCGTTGCGGCCGCCCGACTGACCGTGCAGCGCCAGGTGCCAGCCGGCGGCCTCGAAGCCGGCTCGCGGGAACTCCGCGTCGGTGACCTTGGTCTCCTGCAGGAGCAGCACGTCGGGCGCGTTGGCCTGCAACCAGTCGAGCACGACCGCCTCACGCCGGCGGATGGAATTGACGTTCCAGGTGACGATCTTCAAGAAACTGTCCAGCCGGACCGCGCCTAGATGGCGAAGGAGGTGCCACAGCCACACGATGCGGTGGCATTGGGGTTGCTGACCTTGAAATAGGAGCCGGTCAGGTCCTCGACGAAGTCGAGCTTCGATCCCAGGACATACATGAGCGACATGCCGTCCACGACGACGGTGATGCCATCCTTCTCGATGGCCACATCGTCGGGCTCGCTGCTGCTGTCGAGCGCGAAGCCATACTGGAAGCCCGAGCAGCCGCCCCCGGAAACGCTGACCCGGAGCCGCAGGTCGGGCTGCCCCTCGGCCTCGATGATCCGCCTGACCCGGCGGGCGGCACTCTCCGTTACCGTCAATGGCGCCGGGCGGCTGTTCTGCGCGACATCGTCGCCTGCCTTGATCTCAGTCATGGCGCCCACCTATGTTCCCGCACGTGCCCAAGTACCAGCTATGTAAGAAGCGGCTGACCCTTGTCAAACCGGCCAACGTCCGAGCGGGCCGCCCCCGCCGCCTCGCGTGCGCCCCATGCCGCCTTCGGTTGCCGGAGCCGCGGCCGGCTGGTCGACGAGCCGGCGAGCGGGCTGCGCGGCGTGTTCCAGCGCGACCGCGATCGTGTCGTGCATTCCACCGCGTTCCGGCGGCTGGAGTACAAGACCCAGGTGCTGGTCAACTTCGAGGGTGACCACTTCCGCACCCGGCTGACCCACAGCCTCGAGGTCGCCCAGATCGCGAGGACGCTTTCGCGGGTGCTCGGCCTCGACGAGGATCTGGCCGAAGCATTGTCGCTCGCCCACGATCTCGGGCACAGCCCGTTCGGGCATGCCGGGGAGTGGGCGCTCGATGCGGCGCTGCAGCCGTTCGGCGGCTTCGACCACAATGTCCAGACCTTTCGCGTCGTCACGCGACTGGAGCAACGCTACGCGCTGTTCGACGGGCTCAACCTGTCGGTCGAGACGCTGGAAGGACTGGTCAAGCACAACGGCCCCCTGCCGAGTCCGCCGGCCGCCATCGCCGATCATCCCCTGGCGGAGGCCATGCAGCTCGCCCTGCAGCCGCCGCTGGAGGCGCAGATCTCGGCGATCGCCGATGATGTCGCCTACTGCAACCACGACATGGACGACGGGCTGCGGGCGGGCTTTTTCGCCCTGGCCGACCTGCGCGACCTGCCGGTGGTGGGGCCTGTGGTGCGGGCGGTCGAGAAAGCGCATCCAGCCGTCGACGCCCGGCGGCTCATCCACGAGACCAATCGCCGGCTGATCGATCGGATGGTGGCGGATCTCGTCGCCGAAACGCAGCGCCGGCTGGCGGAGGCGAGGCCTGGCTCGGTGCAGGACGTGCGCGAGGCCGGCGGGCCGCTTGCCGGCTTCTCGGCCGAGATGGCGGCGGGTGTGGGCGAGCTCCGCCGCTTCTTGCACGCCCGCATGTACCGCCACTACAAGGTGAATCGCATGGCGCGGAAGGCGCAGCGGCTCGTGACAGAGCTGGTCGGGGCCCTGCTCGATGCGCCGGACTGCCTGCCGGATCGCTGGCAGCAGCGCGCCGGTGCGCCGGGCAGCACCGAGACGGCGAACGCGGTACGGGACTATGTAGCCGGCATGACCGACCGCTATGCGGTCGACGAGCATGACCGGCTCTTCAGGCTTGCCGGGTTCCGTTCCTGACCCTCCGTCCGGAACCCATTTTCCCTGATCGGATACGACGATGGACCCCTTCGATACGTTACTCTCGGCCGTGCAGGCGGCGCTCCGCCGGCTGGTCGCGGCGGGTCGGCTGCCCGAGGACCTGCCGTTCGATCGCATCTCGGTCGAGCCGCCGCGCGAACGGGGGCATGGCGATGCGGCGACGAATGCCGCCCTGGTCCTGGCCAAGGCGGCGCGCATGAAGCCGCTCGCCATTGCCGAGGCGCTGGCCGGGGAGCTGGCCGGGGAAGCTGTGCTGGCCGCGGTCGAGGCGGTGCCGCCGGGCTTCGTCAACATGCACTTCGAGCCGGGCTTCGTGCAGGCGCAGATCGGCGCCATTCTCGCGGCGGGTGAGGACTACGGCCGCTCCACGGTGGGGCAGGGCCGAAAGGTCAATATCGAGTTCTGCTCGGCCAACCCGACCGGGCCGCTGCATGTCGGGCACGGGCGCGGCACGGTCTTCGGCGATGCGCTGGCGGCGCTTCTCATCCATGCCGGGTTCGAGGTGACCCGCGAGTACTACGTCAATGACGGTGGCGCGCAGATCGAGATTCTCGCGCGGTCGATCCACCACCGTTACCTCGAGGCCCTGGGCGACGCTCCCGGGCCGGTGCCGCAGGGCCTCTACCCGCTCAAGGAGCTGGTGCCGGTGGCCCAGGCGATCGCCGAGCGCGATGGTGCCCACTGGCGCAACCGGCTCGAGCAGGAATGGCTCGATCCCTTCGGCCGCGAGGGGGTCGCCTGGATGCTCCGGCGTATCAAGGAGGACCTGGCGGCGCTGGGTGTCAGCCACGACGTCTTCACGTCCGAGCGCGGCCTCGTCGAGGCCGGCCGGGTGGACGGCGCGCTCGCCCATCTCGACAAGCTCGGCCTGCTCTACACCGGCACGCTGCCGCCGCCCAAGGGCAAGCCCGTGGACGACTGGGAGCCGGTGCCGCAGCTGCTCTTCCGGGCGACCGCCTTCGGCGACGACGTGGACCGGCCGTTGAAGCGGTCGACGGGTGCCTGGACCTACTTCGCCGCCGATCTCGCCTATCATCTCGACAAGTTCGAGCGCGGCTTCCCCCTGATGATCGATGTCTGGGGCGCTGATCACGGCGGCTACGTCAAGCGCCTGCAGGCCGCGGTCCAGGCCCTGAGCCAGGGTGCCGGCCGGCTCGAGGTGCGGCTCTGTCAGCTCGTCAATCTCCTCGATGGCGGCCAGCCCCTGAAGATGTCGAAGCGCGCCGGGCGCATCGTCACCCTGCGCGACGTCATCGACGAGGTCGGCAAGGACGTCTTCCGCTTCATCATGCTGACCCGCAAGAACGACGCGGCACTCGATTTCGACCTTGCCAAGGTGGTCGAGCAATCGAAGGACAACCCCGTCTTCTACGTGCAGTACGCCCATGCGCGGATCTGCTCCGTGCTGCGCAACGCGGCGGCCGAGGGGCAGGACTGGCTGACCGCCCCCGGCGAGGCGGCGCTCGACCGGCTCGTGGACCCGGCCGAGCTGGCTCTGGTCAAGACGGCTGCGCTCTTTCCGCGGGTGGTGGTCAATGCTGCCGTGCAGCAGGAGCCACACCGCGTGGCCTTCTTCCTGCACGAGCTGGCGAGCGACTTTCATGCGCTCTGGACCCGTGGCAATGAGGATGCGGAGATGCGTTTTCTCAGAACCGACGCGCCGGAGCTCAGTCGCGCACGCCTCGCCATGCTCCAGGCCGTCCGGCAGGTGCTGGCCAACGGACTTCGGATCATGGGCGTGACGCCGGTGGCCGAAATGCATTAGGTCTTTGCCAGCCGAGCTCCCTGTCGGAGCTGGCGGAGGATCGGACGAGAGATGAAACAGGTACGACCGCACGAAACGATCGACGAGAACTCGGTCGACGTGGCGGCACTGCGCCGGACGCCCGCACGGACGCGCCCCAAGCGACGCTATCGCGGCTTCGTCCTGGGCGGCCTGGTCGCCGTGGTCCTGCTGCTCTTCGTCTCGGTCGTCTGGTTCGCCTATCAGGACATGATGCCGGGCGGCGACGAGGCGCCCCCGGTGGTGCGGGCCGAGGCTGGCCCGCTCAAGCGGGCGCCGAGCGAGCGCGGCGGTGCACCCGTCGTCAACGAGGAGTCCGTGGTGGTCCAGGCGCTCAACGAACCGGACGCCCCGGTGCGGGTCGAGCGCCTGATCCCTCGCGATGAGCCGGCGCCGCGCTCCGCTGCCGATGTCATTCCCGATGAATTGCAGGCCGAGCCGGCTGCGCCCGAGACCGCGGCCGAGGACAGCCTCGATGCACTGCTCGCCGATCTGGCCGAAGGACCGACGGAACTGCGCGAGATCGAGCCCGCCGACGGAGGCGTCGCGGCGGTCGTGAAGGACGACGAGCCGATCCCCGTCGTGAGGGACGTCCCGCCCGTTCCGGCCGCCGAGCCAGTGGCGGCGCAACC
>CAZGUW010000037.1:0-25511 GCA_964528705.1 uncultured Geminicoccaceae bacterium | reverse complement strand
CTCTTCAAGGTCGCCGGAGCGGCGGCCGCCCTGGGCTGGCCCATGGCCGAGGTCGAGCGGGTGGCGCGGAAGGCGGTCGGGGCCATGCGCAGCATGGGCGTGGCGCTCTCGCCCTGCTCGCTGCCGGCGAGCCTCCGGCCGAACTTCGCGATTGCGTCCGACGCCATGGAGATCGGCCTCGGCATCCATGGCGAGAAGGGCATCATGAGCGGCCCGCTCGAACCGGCCGACCGGGTCACCGAACGGCTCTTCGAGCGGCTGCAGGGCGAGCTGGCGCTGCAGCCGGGCGAGCGCTGCGCCGTGCTCGTCAACGGGCTCGGCGCCACCTCGTTCATGGAGTGCCACGTCGTCGCCCGACGCCTCCTGCAGCTGCTCGCCGGGGCCGGCGTGCTGGCACACCACGTCCGTGTCGGCGAATACGTGACATCGCTCGAGATGGCCGGGCTGTCGCTGACGCTGATGCGGCTCGACGACGAGCTGGCCGGGTTGCTCGACGCACCGGCCGAGGGCATCGCCTGGAGCACGCCGCCCGGCGCCTGAGCCATCGGCCGAAACCGCTGCCGGGGCTGCCGGGCTTGCCCAAGCCGGAAGGTGATGCTAGCCGAACCCACCGGGCAGCGACGGCACCGAATAACCGCCAGGTGCGGAGCGCCCCCATAACCCGAAAGTCCGGCAGGCCAGCGATGACGGGATCAGCGAGCACCCAGGGACCGATCGAAACCGACATGGTGATCATCGGCGCAGGCCCGATCGGGCTCTTCGCCGTGTTCGAGGCCGGGCTGCTCGGCCTCAAGTGCCACCTGGTCGACAATCTCGACAAGATCGGCGGGCAGTGCGCCGAGCTCTATCCCGAAAAGCCCATCTTCGACATCCCGGCCGTGCCGCGCTGCACCGGCCAGGAGCTGATCGACCGGCTGCTCGAGCAGGCCAGGCCCTTCGAGCCGGTTTTCCACCTCGACCAGCAGGCCTCGGCGCTGGAGCGGCAGGAGGACGGCAGGTGGCGGCTCGCGACGACCGCCGGCACCGTCTTTTTGACCCCAAACGTGGTGATCGCCGCCGGTGCGGGCAGCTTCGTGCCGCGCCGCCTGCCGCTGCCGGGGGCGGAAGAGTTCGAGGGCAAGTCGCTCTTCTACGCGGTGCGGCGGATGGAGGATTTCCGCGGGCGCCATCTCCTGATTGCCGGCGGCGGCGACAGCGCCCTCGACTGGCTCCTCAATCTCGAGCCGCTGACGGCGTCGATCGGCATCCTGCATCGCCGCGACGAGTTCCGCGCCGCCCCCGACAGCGTGCAGCGCATGCGCGAGCTGGTCGCGGCCGGCCGCGCGCAGCTGCTGCTCGGCCAGGTGGCGGGGCTGGAGGGCACGGACGGTCGCCTCGAAGGCCTGCGGATCAACACGCCCGACGGCGAGATCCACCACGCGTGCGATTCGCTCCTCGCCCTCTTCGGGCTGAAGATGGAGCTCGGGCCGATTGCCGAGTGGGGCCTCGACATCGAGCGCAACCTGATCCACGTCGATACCGAGACGTTCGAGACGAACCAGCCGGGCCTCTTCGCGATCGGCGACATCATCACCTACCCGGGCAAGCTCAAGCTGATCCTCTCGGGCTTCCACGAGGCGGCGCTGATGTGCCAGAAGGCGTTCAAGTACGCCCATCCGGACCAGCGGCTCGTCTTCCGCTACACCACCTCCAGCTCCGATTTGCACAAGAAACTGGGTGTTGCCTGAATGGCGAAACTGAAGGTCACCGACCGCGACGGCGTCCAGCACGAGCTCCAGGGCGAGATCGGCTGGTCGGTGATGGAGATCATCCGCGAGAACGACCTGCCGATCGAGGCGGCCTGCGGCGGCTGCTGCGCCTGCGCCACCTGCCACGTCTACGTGGACGAGGCCACGCTCGCCAAGCTGCCGCCGGCCGATGCCGACGAGAACATGATGCTCGACGAGGGCTTCGAGGTTCGCGACAACTCGCGCCTGAGCTGCCAGATCAAGTTCTCCGAGGAGCTCGACGGCATCGAGGTGGAGCTGGCGCCGGAGTACTGAGCCAGCGCCGGTCGCACCCGGCCTTCCTTCAGCCGCCCTTTGCCCGCTGGTGTCGCAGGATCGCGAGGTCGTCGAGTTCGAGCCGTTCGCGCTGCAGGGCGGCGGCCGCCTCGCGCTGCCGGCGGCGCTCGGTCAACACCTCGAGTCGCTTGACCGCCACGAGGCTCTCCTGCAGGGCCGCCCGGGCCTCGGCGAGCTCCGCCGCCTGCGCGTCCCGCTCCTTCTCCGCCCGGTCGAGCACGAGGCGGGTGCCGCGCGACAGCTCCCCCCAGAGATCGAGCTCGGCCTCGGCGACGACCGCCTGTTCCACCGCCTCGGACCATGCCGCCTTGTGCTGCGCCGCCCGGCTGCGCAGGCGATCCTGCCGGCCCTGGGCCTCGACCATGGTCCCGCGCCGGGCGTCGAGCGTCTGCCGTTCGAGCCGGGCGAGGATGGCGAGCGGATCGCGCTTCATGGATCGCCCGCCGGCCAGTCGGCGTCGAGGGCTCCGGCCAGCCAGGCAAAGGGATCGCCGGTCTCGAGCACTTCCTCGATGCCCTGCGCCAGCACCGCCTCGAGGGCGGGGCGGCGGGCGACCGCCTCGTCGACGAGCGGGCTGCTGCCCGGCCGGTAGGCACCGAGCTCGATCAACTCGGCCATCTCGCTGTAGCTCTGCATCAGCCGGCGCGCCGCGGCAATCAGCTGCCGCTCGGCCGGCGCGTAGCAGCCAGGGGCGGTGCGCGAGAGACTCCTGAGCACGTCCATGGCCGGAAACCGGCCGGCCTCGGCGATCCGCCGGTCGAGCACCACATGGCCGTCGAGGATGCCGCGCACCGCGTCGCTGATCGGCTCGTTGGTATCGTCGCCATCGACCAGGACGGTGAACAGACCGGTGATCGTGCCGCTGCCCTCGAGCCCGGGTCCGGCCCGCTCGAGCAGCCGCGGCAGCTCGGTGAAGACGCTCGGCGGGTAGCCCTTGCTGGTCGGCGGCTCGCCGGCGGCGAGATGGATCTCGCGGAGCGCCATGGCGAAGCGGGTGACGCTGTCCATGAGGCAGAGGACATTGGCCCCCTGGTCACGGAAATACTCGGCGATGGCGAGCGTGGCGTAGGCCGCGCGGCGGCGGGTCATGGCCGGCTGGTCGGAGGTGGCGACCACCACGACGCTCCGCGCCCGGCCCTCGGCGCCGAGCGTATGATCGAGAAACTCCCTGAGCTCGCGGCCGCGCTCGCCGATCAGCCCGATCACCAGGACGTCGGCGGTCGCCGCCTTCGCCAGCATCGAGAGCAGGCTCGACTTGCCGACGCCGGAGCCCGCGAAGATGCCGAGCCGCTGGCCGGCGCAGACCGGTGCGAAGAGATCGAGGGCACGCACCCCGAGGGTCAGCCTCGAGCCGAGCCCGGCCCGCCGGCCGGCCGGTGGCGGCGGTGCCTGGACCGCGTAGACCCGACGCCCCGGCCGCAGGGGTGGTCCGCCGTCCTGGGCCGTGCCGAAGGCGTCGACCACCCTGCCCCGCCAGCTCGCATCGGGAAAGAGCCCGTCCAGCTGCCGCTCGACCCGGACCCGGGCGCCATGGGTGATCCCGGCGACCTCGCCATAGGGTGCCAGGAGCGTTGCCGGACCGTCGAAACCGACCACCTCGGCCGCCACCGCGACGCCGTCCGACCGTTCGACCACGCAGCCGTCGCCGATGCCGACGAGCCCGCCGAGGCCGGCCGCCCGGACGACCTGGCCGCGGCAGGCGGCGACGCGACCGAAGCAGCGCCAGCTCTCGAGCCCGCGAATCGCGCCGAGCGCCGCCTTGATCGCGTCGTCGGGCAGCAGGGGCGCCGGGCCGCCGTCCCTTGCCGTTGCGTCCGTCGTCCCGTTCATCCTCGAGCCGTCACTTCTGCCTCGACCTCTCGCGCATCGGAGCGTGCCGACGGGTGTTTTAGGCGTGCCGCATTAACAGAGCCTTAAGGAAATCAGTCTTAAGGTTACGGCAACGCACGGACGAGCGGGACAGATGGAGACGACATGCGAGCACTGGTAATCGAGGACGATCCGGTATCGGCCAAGCTGATCGAGACGGCCCTGCGCACCGAGAACATCGTGTTCGAGCCGACCGATCGCGGCGAGGAGGGCATCGAGCTCGCCAAGCTCTACGACTTCGACATCATCATTCTCGACCTGCGTCTGCCGGACATCGACGGCTACGAGGTGGTCCGCCGCCTCCGGGCGAGCCGGGTGCAGACGCCGGTCCTCATTCTCTCCGGCCGCAGCGATCCGACCGACAAGGTCCGGGGCCTCACCAACGGCGCCGACGACTACCTGACCAAGCCCTTCAACAAGGCCGAGATGCTGGCGCGCATCCACGCCATCGTGCGGCGCGCCAAGGGCCACTCGGAATCGGTGATCCGCACCGGCAAGCTGCTCGTCAACATGGACAGCCGCTCGGTCGAGGTGGACGGCCAGCGGCTGCACGTCACCGGCAAGGAATACAACATCCTCGAGCTGCTCTCGCTGCGCAAGGGCACGACCCTCACCAAGGAGATGTTCCTCGATCATCTCTATGGCGGCATCGACGAGCCGGAGCTGAAGATCATCGACGTCTTCATCTGCAAGCTCAGGAAGAAGATTGCGACCGGCACCGGCGGCCAGCATTATATCGAGACGGTCTGGGGCCGGGGCTACGTGCTGAAGGACCCGGAGCCGCGCAGCGAGACGGTCATGCCGCCCGAGACGACGACGGCCGCTGCCGCGGTCGCCTGAGCCTGCCCGCCCGGGGACTGCCGCCGCCTAGCGGTTGCGCGACCCCGATGGGCGCCGGCTATCCGCCGGACTGCAGGCGGGCGGCGGTCAGCGTGTTGCGCATCAGGCAGGCGACGGTCATGGGCCCGACGCCGCCCGGTACCGGCGTGATGGCGCCGGCGACCTTCTCCGCTTGGGCAAAGGCGACGTCGCCGACAAGACGGCTGCCGCCATCCTCGCCCTCGACGCGGTTGATGCCCACGTCGATCACGGTGGCACCGGGCCTGATCCAGTCGCCCCGGACGAGCCCCGGCCGGCCGACGGCGGCGACCAGGATATCGGCGCGGCGGCAGACATCGGCGAGATCCCGGGTGCGCGAGTGCGCCACCGTGACGGTGCAGTCGGCCGCCAGCAGGAGGGCCGCCAGTGGCTTGCCGACGATGTTGGAGCGGCCGACGATGACCGCCTCCCGGCCCACGAGCCCGTCCGCCCCCAGGGTCTGGCGCAGGAGATGCAGGCAGCCGAGCGGCGTGCAGGGCACCAGCAGCCGGTCGGGGTCAGGCCGGCCGGCGCTGAAGAGGGCGCCGACATTGGCCGGGTGAAACCCGTCGACGTCCTTCGCCGGCGAGATGGCGAGCAGCACCTGCGTCTCGTCGATCGCCTCCGGCAGGGGCAGCTGGACCAGGATGCCGTGCACGGCAGGGTCGACCTCGAGCTCGCCGATCCGGTCGAGAAGCGCTGCGGTGCCGATGTCGGCCGGCAGTTCGATCAGCCGGGCGGCGATGCCGGCGGCCTCCGCCATGCGCGTCTTCGTCCTGACATAGGCGCGGCTCGCCGGATGGTCGCCGACGATGACCACGGCGAGGCCGGGCCGCAGGCCCCGCTCCGCCACGAAACCTTCGACTTCCCGGGCGACCTCGGCCCGCAGGGCCTGGGCCGCCGCCTTGCCGTCGATGATCATCGCCATGGCACCTGCCTCCGTCCGTCACGCTGTCCGGGAGGCGCTCACTTCATCGACCAGCCATGACTGACGATCATCGACTGGCCGGTGAGCGCGTTGGTCGGGAAGGCGGCGAGGACATGGGCGACCTCGGCGACGTCCTCCACCGTGGTGAACTCGCCGTCGACCGTGTCGCCGAGCATGACCTTCTTGACCACCTCCTCCTCGGAGATGCCGAGGTCCCTCGCCTGCTCGGGGATCTGCTTGTCGACCAGCGGGGTGCGGACGAAGCCCGGGCAGATGACGTTGGCGCGCACACCGTGCGCCGCACCCTCCTTGGCGATGACGCGGGAGAGGCCGAGCAGGCCGTGCTTGGCGGTGACGTAGGCCGACTTGAGCGGCGAGGCCTCCCACGAGTGCACCGAGCCCATGAAGATGATCGAGCCGCCACCCGCCTCGTACATGTGCGGCAGGCAGGCCTTCGAGGTGAGGAAGGCGCCGTCCAGGTGGATCGCCAGCATCTTCTTCCAGTCGGCGAACGGGAAGTCCTCGAGCTTGTGGACGATCTGCACGCCGGCATTGGAGACGAGGACGTCGACGCGGCCCCATTCCTCGACGACCCGGGCGACACCTGCGTTCACCTGGTCCTCGTCCGTGACGTTCATGACGACGCCGATGGCGGACCCCGGCCCTTTCGCGGTCAACCCGGCGGCGGTCTCGTCGGCGGCCTCGGCCCTGAGGTCGGCGATTGCCACCTTCGCACCATCGGCGATGAAGCGCTCGGCGATGCCCTTGCCGATGCCGCTGGCGGCGCCGGTGATGATGCAGACCTTGTCCTTGAGATTCATGTCGCGTTTCCCGGTTGTGATGGTCTGGCGCCGCGCCGTTCAGGCAGAAGCCAGATAGTCGTGGACCACCTCGCCGAGGCCGAGCGTGAGATCGGCCACGAGATGCACGGCCGACAGCGTCTCGAGCACCGGCAGGGCGGCAACCGGCGCCAGGGCGTGGTGATGCAGCTCGAGCCCGGCCGGGCCGGCCCCGGCGCCCTTGATGCTGACGTCCTCCTGGAAGTACCGCACCAGCTCGCAGACGCGCGGCGTGCAGTCGACATGCGGGATGATCTTGAGCAGGAAGCTCGGCGCCTCGAGGCTCGCCCGGACCGCGTCGGCCTCGAGCGCCCGGTGCTTGTAGCCCATGGTGCCGGTCGCGAGGCGCACGGAGCCCAGATCGAGCGTGCCGACCAGCGTGTCCTTCTCGACCCGAAGCGCCGGCTCGGCGAGCTTCTTCGGAAAACCCCAGATCTCCCGCCCGCCGGCGATCGGCGCGTCGTCGTTCAGGTACATCGCATGCACGTAGCCGCCCTTCTGGCCCCGGTAACTGACCGGGATCACCTGGCCGGATTCGCAATAGGAGCCGAAGCCGGTCGAGTCCGGCATGGCGATGAACTCGTACTTGACGATCGGCTCGTCCACCTCGAGCGGCTCGGGCACGAGCGCCCGCAGTGCGTCGGGGTCCGTCCGGTAGGTGATGATCAGGTACTCGCGGTCGACGAAGCGATATGGCCCCTTCGGGTAGGAGGGGCTGGTCAGCGGCATGGCGAAGGCGTTGGCGCGGACGTCGTCAATCTTCATGGGACGATCTTCATGAGCGGGGTTTTCGGCGATGGGGTTCGGCATCCTGGGCGAGGTCGAAGACGCGGATGCCGTCGGTGGGCGGGCGGCGGGACTGCCACGACCGATGGCCGAGCGTGCGCTCCACGGCGACAATACCCGCTGACCAGTGCGCGTTCATCGACAGCCGCGTGAACTCGTAGTCCTTGGTTTCGTTCTCGAACAGCTCCTTGCGGTGGATCAGGTGCACCAGCGTCACCGGGCAGCCGGCCCCGACACTGCGCAGGAACCGGGCATCGGGGTCGTCGGCGAGCCCGTCGGGCAGCTTCGCCGACAGCCGCTCGGCCGCGGCCGCGATGTCATGCAGCTGGCGGAAGCGGTCGGTGGTCAGCCGGGTGCGGCTCGAGTAGCGGATGTCCTTCTCGCGCTGCGCCACCGCCGAAATGTTGTCGGGCAAGTCGCCCTCGGCGCTGAAGAGATCGACCTGGAAGACGCAGAGCGCCGTTTCGCCGTCGTTCTCGAGGACGTATTGCAGCGGCGTGTTCGAGACGAGCCCGCCGTCCCAGAAGTGCCGCCCGCCGATGGCCACCGGCGGGAAGCCCGGCGGCAGGGCGCCGCTCGCCATGATGTGCTCGGGGCCGATGCGGATCCCGGCGCTGTCGAAATAGGCGAAGTTGCCGGTTTCGATATCGACGGCGCCGACGCTGAGACGCGGCCCCGCCTCGTTAAGGTAGTCGAAGTCGACGAGCTCACCCAGGGTGCCGGCCAGGGGTGCGGTGTCGTAGTAGCTGACCGCCCCGGCGCTGCCGTCCGGCATGAAGGCGGGCGGCGGCATCCGGGGGGTGAAGAAGCCCGGCACGCCGCTGGCCAGCACCGCGGCCGCCCCCGCCTCGCTGAAGAGCTGGCGCGCCCAGCGGCCGGGCAGCCAGGGCTCGGCGGCGAGCCATGACGTGATCCCCTCCCAGAAGGCGCGAAGGTTCGCCACGCGCATTTCCGGCGGGTTGCCGGCGATGATCGCGGCGTTCACGGCGCCGATCGAGATCCCGGCGAGCCAGTCCGGCTGATGCCCGCCGGCGACGAGCGCCTCGTAGGCCCCGGCCTGGTAGGCGCCGAGCGCCCCGCCGCCCTGCAGCACGAGGACCTTCTTCTCGGCCGGCTCAGTTCTTTCCATCTGACTCGTCCACCCGGAGCGCCTGCGCCACCCGCTCGGCCAGCGCGGGCCGCACCTTATGGCCGCCAGCGCCGTGGCGCCAGCCGATATCCAGGACCGCGCGCGCCAGCGCGGCGGTGCAGGTGGCAGCGGGGCGGTCATGGCCCGTTCGCGCAGGCGAAGTGGCTCTCGCGGCCGTCGGTGGGCTGACCTAGCGTCGCGATCCCACCCCCTTCGCAGGCCGGTCGCATGTCGAGCCAGACGCCCCCGACCACCACCCTCGAGCGGCTGCCGAGCGGCCGGCCGCCGAGCCGCACCACATTCGAGGGGCGGTTCGCCAGCGTCGAGCCGCTCGATCCCGTGCGGCACGGTGCGGAGCTCTTCGCCGCCGCCCGCGATCCCGGCATCTGGGACTGGCTGGCCTACGGCCCCTTCGCCGACGCGGCCGCCATGCGGATCTGGCTGGAGCAGCGCGCGGCCTCGGCGGACCCGCTCTTCTTCGCCATCCGTGACCGGGCGGACGGGATCGCCAAGGGCATGTGCGCCTGGCTGCGGCTCGATCCGCCGAACGGGGTGGTCGAGATCGGCCATATCTGGCTCGGCGACACGCTGCAGCGCACACCGGCCGCGACCGAGGCGCTCTACCTCCTCTTTCGCCATGTCATGGACGAGCTCGGCTACCGGCGGCTCGAATGGAAGTGCGACAGCGGGAATGCCAGGAGCCGCCGGGCGGCGGCGCGCTTCGGCTTCACCTTCGAGGGCATCTTCCGCCAGCACCTGATCGTCAAGGGCCGGAACCGTGACACGGCCTGGTTCAGCCTCCTCGACCACGAATGGCCAACGGCCCGCGCCGGGTTCGAGCGCTGGCTGGCGCCGGAAAACTTCACATCGGATGGCCGCCAGATCCGCTCCCTCGCCACCTGCCGGGCCGCCGGCTGAGGCTCAGTCCCAACTGTCGACGAGTGTCTGTCGAATCCGGCGCCAGCGCCACCGCACTACCCCCCAGGGCAGAAGCGCGGCGACGGCCACAATGCCGACACCGAGGAGCCAGGAACCCGGCGGCACCTTCTCGCCGGCGGCGTAGGCCTGCGCCAGCGCCAGGCCGACGAAGCCGGCTCCCGCCAACCCACCGACGACCGCCCCGGCCCGAGCCATGAGCCGGTAGCGACGCCGCTGGATATAAGCCGTGTGCACACGCTTCTCGACTATGACACAAACCCCATGGTCCAGAGCGGCAACCACAGGTTAGTGTATATTGCAGCGCAGCAATCGCAAGGCCGATCACGCGGAATCATGCGATATTATGATACGCCCTGGTCACCAGCTCCCGGTGTTCGGCATGGAGGCCCAGGGCTCGGCCGGGGCCTTGGCCTCGCCCTTCTGCAGAAGCTCGAAGGAGATGTTGTCGGGCGAGCGGACGAAGGCCATGTGGCCATCGCGCGGCGGCCGGTTGATGGTGATGCCGCTGTCCATCAGGCTCTGGCAGGTGGCGTAGATGTCGTCCACCTCGAACGCCAGATGGCCGAAATTCCGACCACCCGTGTAGGTCTCCGGGTCCCAGTTGTAGGTGAGCTCCAGGAGCGGCGCCTTGGTCTCGCGGCCGGAGGCCTCGTCCTCGCTGGCGGCGAGGAAGACCAGGGTGAAGCGCCCTTTCTCGTTGGTGATGCGGCGGACCTCGGTCATGCCGAGCTTGTTGCAGTAGAAGTCGAGCGACTGGTCGAGATCGGTCACCCGGACCATGGTGTGCAGATAGCGCATGGCGCCTGTCCCCTTCGAACGTTGCTTGCGGCCCTCTACTTAAGGCCTCGACCGGGCGAGACCAGAGCCCCGGGCCGGCGATCAGGGCAGAAAGCGGCTCTTGAGCGGTGTGCCGGTCCACAAGGTGACGAGGTGGGCGAGGCTGACCAGCACCACCAGCACACCGAGGATCAGGACCGGCACCGGAGGCAGCAGCGGCAGCTCACCGAGGTTGCGCGGCCGCCGCTCCAACCAGGCGGCCCAGCCGCAAAGCGCCAGGCCGGCAGTGGCCAGCAAGAGGGTCGGTATCAGGCCCAAATCGTCTCCGCTCGGCACGCAGCTCCACCCGGCTGCGACCGCGCCCCATAACGTAAAATCAGGCGCCGGTCAGCAGTGGCAGGCCGCTGGCGAAGAGCTCGAGCTGGTCCTCGGCGTCGGTCGGCGGCGTGAACAGGTCGCTGCGCAGGCCGAGGCTCCGCCGCTGCAGGTCGTGCCGCTCGCACGCCCGCTCGAAGCGGCGTCGGATGAGCTCGGCGACGGGGCCGCGGCCACGCATCCGGCTGCCGAACGACGGGTCGTTCAGCCGGCCCTCGCGGCACTGGCGCAGCAGCGACAGGACGCGCTCCCGGCGGGCTGGATAGTGGGTCTCGAGCCAGCGCTCGAAGAGCGCCTTCACGTCGTTCGGCAGCCGCAGCAGGATCCAGTTCGCGCTCCTCGCCCCCGAGCCGGCGGCAGCCTCGACGATCCGCTCCAGTTCGTGGTCGGTGAGCCCCGGGATCACCGGTGCCAGGCTGAGGCCCACGGGCACACCGGCAGCCGAGAGCTCGCGCATCGCCATGAGCCGGCGGTGCGGGGCCGAGGCGCGCGGCTCGAGCTGGCGCGCCAGCGCCGGGTCGAGCGTGGTGACCGAGATCGCCACCTGCGCCAGCCCCTCGCGCGCCATCGGCGCCAGGATGTCCAGATCGCGCAGCACCGAGGCCGACTTCGTGACAATGCTCACCGGATGGCGCGTCTCGGCCAGGACCTCGAGGATGCGGCGCGTGACCTGCAGCCGCCGCTCGATCGGCTGGTAGGGGTCGGTATTGCTGCCAAGGGCGAGGGGTGCGGGCCGATAGCCGGGCTTCGCCAGCGCCTCGCGCAGCAGCTCCGCCGCGTCGTGCTTCACCAGGAGCCGGGTCTCGAAGTCGAGGCCCGAGGAGAAGCCCAGGAAATTGTGCGACGGCCGGGCGTAGCAATAGATGCAGCCGTGTTCGCAGCCGCGATAGGGGTTGATCGAGCGGTCGAAGGGAATGTCCGGCGAGTCGGTCCGGGCGATGATCGTCCGGCTGGTATCCGCGTGCACGTCGGTCTCCGGGGCCGCCGCGGCCATCAGCGCCTCGAGCCCGCCCCAGCCGTCGTCGACCGCCTCGCGCACCTCGCCCTCGAACCGCCCCGCCCGGTTCCAGCCCGCGCCACGTCCCCTGATAGCTCGCTCGACCAGCATCGCCCTGCCCTCCGGCCGTTGCCATGTTCCCCGTTCGTTCCATGGAACATTATGCGAACACGTTGATGCCGTCCAGCCCTCTCTTGCCTGCGGTGGGGTCGCTTGCGCCTCAGGCCTCGCCGGCGGCGGCCAGGGTGGCGGCCCAGGTCTCGCGCAGCCAGCGGGCGCAGGCGACGTTGTGCTCGAAGATCGAGTACCGCGCCCCGCCACCGTAGTCGGGCGGCGGGATGAACTCGGTCGAGATCTGGCCGAGCCGGCTCTCGGGGTGGGTGGCGTGCCAGCGCATGAGCTGCCGGATCACCTCCTTCCAGGGTTCGAGCCGCGCCTCCTCCCACTCGCTGTGCCACTCGCCCGGCGCCGGCCGGACAAAGGGGTACTGCACGCCCCGGCCCGGGCTGCCATCCGGGTGCTTCGCCCAGATGTTGACCGGATTGTTCGGCACCGCCGCGCGCGCGTGGGCATGGCGCACCCAGCCAGCCTCGATCCAGATGCCGCAGACATGGCCCGGCTGGCCGGGATCGAGGACGAGGCGGCCGGCGTCAATGTCGGCCTTCATGTCCTGCACCGCCTGTTCGGCGGGGTTGTCGATCTTGAAGATCACATGGCTGTGGTCGAGGGTCATGTTGAAGGGCACGCCGTGTGCCTCGACCAGCCGGCCGACCCGCTCCACCCGGCCGAAGTGCTCCGACCACATGTTGATGTGGATCTCGAAGCAGGGATCGACGCCGAGCGACTTGCCGATGTCGTAGGCGCGCAGATAGCTCTCGGCGACCTCGGCGTCGCTGACCGGCGTGCCGTCGAGCTTCCTCGTCATGATCTGCGAATTGTGGACCACGGCGCCGAGCTGGGCCGCCACCCTGAGGTTCCACTCGAGCAGCGGCTCGTCGCGGCCGAGCACGTAGTACCAGCCGGTCGCCCGGATCGGCACGCCATGCCGTGCCGACGAAGCGAGATACTGGTCGATCTCGCCCATGAGCGGCGACTTGTCGTAGTAGTCGAAGACGCCGGCCTCGGCGACCATGCGAAACCGCGTGTCGATGTCCGGCACTTCCTGGTCGGTATGCAACACGCCATTGCCGGCACAGCCGATCGGCAGATCCTTCTTCATGCTCCCCTCCCCTGATCCGCCTCGACCCTAGCAGGGCGGCGGGGCGGGCGCGACGGCGCTCAGAGCCCGAAGATGGAGGCCATGCCGGTGCGCTGGCCGAGCTCCGCCATGGCCGCGTTGGAGATGGCCTCGTGCCGGTTCTCCGCGGCGCGCAGGATGGTCGGCAGGAGCCCGACATCGCCCGCGGAATTGAGGAAGATGCCGGGCCGGTCGAGCACCCACTGGACGGCGCTGGTGATGTCCGCCTCGTCCTCGAGCGGCTGGTACCAGGTCGGGTGGTCGCGCTTCGCCCCGGCGGCCCAGGGTCCCCGGGCGATCGCCTTGATGGTCTGCACGGCGACGCCGCGCTCCTCGCAGAGGGCAAGCGTCGCCTCGAAATCCGGGGCGTAGGTCGGGTGCTGGGCGCATTGCCAGCCCCAGGGCATCAGCACCGAATCGAAGGGAAAGCGCTCGAGGCTGCGGCGGTGCATGGCGGCCACCGTCCAGCCATGGCCGGTGACGCCGATGAAGCGCACGAGCCCGGCCTCCCGGGCCTCGATCGCCGCATCGAGGGCCCCGCCGGGGGAGAGGGCCCTGTCCCACTCGTCGGGATGGAAGAGGGCGTGGAGCTGGATGAGGTCGATGCGATCGGTGCGCAGCCGCTCGAGCGAGCGGTGGATCTCGTCACGGGCGGCGGCGTACTCCCGCTCGCCGGTCTTGGTGGCGAGGAAGAAGTCACCCCGGTGCCGGTCCATCCAGGGGCCGATCCGAAGCTCGGCGTCGCCGTAGCTCGCCGCCACGTCGATGTGGTTGACGCCGTGCTCGAGGAGGAGGTCGAGCACCCGGTCAGCCGTGCCCTGGTCCACCTTGCCGAGGGCCGCGGCACCGAAGATCACGGCCGAGCTGTCATGCCCGGTGCGGCCGAAGGGACGTCGCTCGATGGTCATCGGCAGTCTCCGCTGGTCGAATTGGGCCGGCCCCTCCCGGCGCGATCTAGTCGACGAGCCGCGTGGTCGGGCCGACCACGCCGAGGCCGACACGCATCGCCTCGGTCGCGATCAGGTCCTCGGCATGGACGTTGGCGATGTTGACGTCGGGGCCCAGCTCCCTGACCAGCGCCTTCTTCAGGTCCTGGATCAGCGAGAGCGTGACGCCGCTGATCCATGGCCCGGGCAGCTCGACCATCACCCGGTCGAAGTCGAGACCGGCCCGCAGCTCGGTCAGCATCTCGGGCTTCGGCCGGCCGTCCTCGACCAGCTCGGCCGCCTCGACCAGCACGAGCTCGGCGCCGGCGCCGAAGAAGGTCTCGGCCTGGCCGATCAGCTCGGCGGCGTCGCTCGCGTCGTTCTTCGAGCCGACCTCGCCCATCACCGAGAGCCCGTTCTCCAGCGCCAGCGCCACGGCGCGCGCCCGGTCCTCGTTGCTCAAAGGAATGCAGTTGTCGGAGATCTCGATGGTCTCGAAGCCGAGATTGCGCGCCTCGGCGAGGAAGGGGGCGACAGCCTGCCAGCCCTGATTGGCCAGCACGTACTCGAAGAACTGACCGCCGATGAAGGGCCGCACGCCGGCGTCCCTATAGAGCCTGAGCTTCTCCGTCAGGTAGTCCTTCTTGTAGAGGCGGGCGCTGCCGGTGACGATCTTGGCGAAGTCCACGAACTGACCGCCGAGCTCGAGGATGTCCTCCTGGTGATGCAGGGGCAGCCCCCAGTCAGCCATCATCGTCAGGCCGGTCTTCCGCGGCTTCTCGGTGCTGCGGCCGGACGGCAGCTCGATGGCGGCGAAGGGATACTGATCGGGCATTGGCGGTCCTCTTTGTTGCCTTCCGGCTTGGAGCGCGCTGGCCCCGAAGTCAACCCGGGCAAGGCCTGCGCCGGTTGACAGGCGCCGAAGAGCGCCCATACGGTCGCCCGCGTCCGGCCGGCAATCGCCCGATCTGCCTGCCGCGCAGGCCCCCACTAAAAAAAGTCCACGAGAGGACCCGAGCGATGCCCTTCTCCAGCCACATCCCGCACGAGCTCGGCACGGCTGTGA
The DNA here is from genome assembly GCA_964528705.1 of uncultured Geminicoccaceae bacterium. GTDB lineage: Bacteria > Pseudomonadota > Alphaproteobacteria > Geminicoccales > Geminicoccaceae > SLRI01. Next base: position 10,722 of record CAZGUW010000037.1, on the reverse strand, counting down.
TCACGCCCGAGGGGCCGCTCGAAGCCGGGAGCCACGTGCCGCTGACCCTCACCTACACGGCGGGCAAATTCGGCATCGACGATACCGGCTCCCTCAAGATCTCCTGGCGCACCGCTTCCGACTCCGGCAAGCCGCAGTTCTCCGATCCCAAGGCGCCCAACTACACCACCGCCATGGCCACCAACGGGGCCAGGCTCGTCGTCGAGTACAACCGCAACAACATCCGCCCGTGGGTGAACACGATCCACGTCCGCGTGATGAGCGGCTTCCTGCGCGCCGGCGAGCAGATCATCCTCAAGATCGGCGACCCGGCCAAGGGCTCGCCCGGCTACCGGCTGCAGACCTGCTGCGACGACGACTTCCAGTTCCGCACCTTCGTCGACGCGTTCTCGACCTACGACTTCGTGCCGCTCCCCCAGTCGCCGACGCTCCGCCTCGTCCCCGGGCCGACCGCCCGCTGGAAGGCGCACCTGCCGACGCTCAGGCGAACCGGCGACAGCTTCCGCCTCGCGATCGTGCCGGAGGACCGCTGGGGCAACCCGACCGACCGGGCCGACCAGGAGATCGTGCTCGCGCCGAACCTCGCCGTGGCGGGCCTGCCCGAGCGCGTCCGCCTGCAACCGGGCGACGGCCCGCTCGTCATCGACGGCCTCTCCCTCGGGGCACCTGGCGATCTCGTGATCGGGCTCGAGACGCCGTCGGGTGCCGTGCTCGGCCGCTCCAACCCGCTCCGCGTCACCGACGAGACGCCGGTCCTGCATTACTGGGGCGACCTGCACGGCCAGAGCAACGAGACTGTCGGCACCAACACGGTCCAGCAATACTACGCCTTTGCCCGCGACCGCGCCTTCGTCGACATGGTCGCCCACCAGGGCAACGACTTCCAGATCGACGACGCGCTCTGGGCCGAGATCAACCGCCTTGCCGCCGAGTACGACGAGCCCGGCCGCTTCGTGGCGCTGCCCGGCTACGAGTGGTCCGGCAATACCGGCATGGGCGGCGACCACAACGTGCTCTACGCCACCGAGGGGCGGCCGATCTACCGCTCGTCCAAGGTCCTGCTGGACGAGGCCCGTGCGAAGGACCCCGTCTGCCCCAGGGTCGACGACCTCTTCAAGGCGCTCGAGGGCGAGGACGTGGTGGTGCTCGCGCATGTGGGCGGCCGCTATGCCGACATCGGCGTCGCCCATGACGGCCGGATCGAGCAGGCCGTGGAGATACACTCCTGCTGGGGCACCTTCGAATGGATCCTGCACGACGCCTTCGCCTTGGGCTATCGGGTCGGCCTGGTCTGCCACAGCGACGACCACAAGGGCCGGCCGGGTGCGGCCTATCCGGGCGCCTCGCTCTTCGGCGCCATCGGCGGCCTCACCTGCTACCGCATGCCGAGCCTCGACCGGCCGAGCCTGCTGGCGGCGCTCCGCAACCGCCACCACTACGGCACCACCGGCACCCGCCTCTATCTCGACGTCGAAGCCCGCTTCGCCGGCCAGGCTGAGCGCTTCCTGACCGATCCCGCCCTGGGCCCGGCCAAGAGCGAGCCGGTCGACGCGGCGGTGATGGGCGACATCGTCAAGGCGGACGCCGCCACGGTCGAGCTCGCCGTCGACGTGATCGGCTCGGCGCCGATCGAGCGCGTGACGGTCTTCAACGGCGCCGAGCCCGTTGCCGTCCACCGCCCGCACGGCGCCGGCGATCTCGGCCGCCGGATCAGGGTGATCTGGGAGGGCGCCGAGTATCGGGGCCGCAGCCGCGAAGTCTTCTGGCGCGGCACCTGCAGCCTCGCCGGCAACCGCTTCGAGCGCGCCCGGGCCTTCAACCTCTTCAACCAGGACAAGCCGCTGCTGCTCGCCGCCGACGGCAGCAGCGTCGGCTTCGACAACGTCACCACCGGCAACTTTGCCGGCTTCGACCTCTGGCTCGATGATGCCGCGGCCGGCGAGCTCACCTTTACCAGCGGCCCCGTCGAGGCGACCGTGAAGATCTCGGAGATCGGCCTCGACGACGCCGTCTTCCCGGCCGGCGGGCTCGGCAAGGGTCTCCGCCTCTTCCGCCTGCCGGACGAGGGCAGGAGTCACAAACTCGCCTTCACCCAGAAGGTCGAGCTCACGCCCGGCAAGGACAACCCGCTCTACGTCCGCGTCACCCAGGAGGACGGCCACCAGGCCTGGTCGAGCCCGATCTACCTCATCCCCTGAGCACGACAGCGGGGCGGCGACGCGTGCGCGACACCGCGTCGCCGCCGTCGGCCTGGCCTTCCCACCGGACCCCCTGCGCCATGCGCCGCCGCGGCTGTTCGCCGGCGGCGACCTTCTCATCCGCTTCGAGCGCGCGTTCCCGCAGGGCCGCGGCGAAAGGCTGCTGACCGATTGAACATCGCGGTTCGCGTCCCGACCTGCTGCCTCGTGTCAGAACTGCCCGTACGGGCTGCCGCCCAACGAAGGAACGCCCGCGCCGATGCTTCGCAATCGATTGAACGACCTGGTGAGCGACCCGCGCTTCGAGCGGGCGATCGTGATCCTGATCGTCATCAACGCCATCACGCTCGGGCTCGAGACGAGTGAGGCCGTCATGGAGCGGTTCGGCCCCCTCCTCGTGGCCATCGACCGGACCATCCTCTGCCTCTTCGTCCTCGAGATCGCCCTGCGCTGGATCGCCGATTTTCGCGGGTTCTGGCGCGATCCCTGGCGCATCTTCGACTTCGTCGTCGTCGGCGTGGCGCTGGTGCCCGCGACCGGCGCATTCTCGGTCCTGCGCGCCTTCCGCGTGCTCCGCATCCTGCGGCTCGTCTCCAACATCCAGGCCATCCGCCGGGTCGTGGCCGGGCTGCTGCAGGCCATACCCGGCATGGGCTCCATCGTCCTGCTGCTGGGCCTGATCTTCTACATCTTCGCGGTGATCTCGACGAAGCTCTTCGCCGCCTCCTTCCCCGACTGGTTCGGCTCGCTCGGCGAGAGCGCCTACACCCTCTTCCAGATCATGACCCTCGAGAGCTGGTCCATGGGCATCGTCCGCCCGGTGATGGAGCAGTACCCCTTCGCCTGGGCGCTCTTCGTGCCGTTCATCCTGGTGACCTCCTTCACCGTGCTGAACCTCTTCATCGGCGTCATCGTCGACGCGATGCAGCGCGAGCACGAAGCGGAGGCCCAGGCCGACCGCGCCGACATCCACAAGGACACGGCAAACATCCTCGCCGAAGTTCGTGCCCTGCGCAGCGAGGTGGCGGAGCTACGCGCGTCCGTGGCCGGCGGACGGAGCCGCGACGGCTAGCCTTCTCGCGGGCGAGTTGCTCTCGCGGGGCGATCTCGGGGGTCGGCCGGAGCGTGGCGAACGTGTGCGACGGCGACCGCCTCGTCTACCTGGAGCGACCGATCGAGGCAGGATATCCGCTCCATGGAAGTAATAGTATTCCGCCTCTGATTGGCATTTTGGCGCCCCCTGTATCGCGCCTCCTCATAATTGGCTAAAATAAAGGAACTGGCAGTCGAATATTGGGGAGAAAAACGATGACTCCGTCAATGATCCTGCTTGCGTGTGCCGTACTCGTCGGTGGATTCGTCCGCGGTTTTGCTGGGTTTGGGGCCGCCTTGGTCATCATGCCGATCGCAACAATGGCCATTGAGCCTAGGCTCGGTGTCATCATGATGTGTTTGATCGAACTACCATCGGCCCTGTGGCTACTACGACGATCGTGGCGGCTCGTTCGTATTCGCGAGATCATGTTCATTTCCGCTGGCGCATTGATCGCCTCACCGATCGGCGTAGAAATATTGCTTTGGCTTGACGTCGTGATGGTACGCTGGATTGTATGCATCCTAATCTTGACTGCAGTAGCACTACTCGCTTCGGGCTGGCGGTACAATCGCTCGACATCGCCCGTTCAGTCGACGCTGGTCGGATTCATCTCGGGCACGACTGGCACGATTGGCGCATTCGGGCTCCCGCCAGTTGTACTCTTCTGGCTCAGCGGACGCGATGATCCGGCGGAGGTCACGCGCGCGAATATTCTTGCCTACAGCGTCTTTCTCATCGCCGTTGTCCTCGCGATGATGAGCATTCGCAGCCTCATCACCGTCGAGATTGGCAGAATATCATTGATCATTTTTCCTTTTTTCATTGGCGCGGCCTGGATAGGTGAGCATTTCTTTGCCGGCACGACGAACAAGCGTTACACGCATGCGGCGCTTGCGATCTGCGCCGTATCCGCAATCATCGGGTTGCCTTTATGGCAGCAACTATGATTTCGGCACGATCTGACATTTCATCGCCTTGTCTGATCCGGAGAAGCCTGGACAGACTATAGAGTGGCGCCTCCGAAGATGCTTTCGGACCACGCTATCGCGCATGCACCTATTGATTCAGCGGCAGCTGCAAAAGAACCTCACCGCGGGGCGAGCGTCGCGATGACGTCGTTCGCCATGTGGCCCATCTCCATGGCGGCGCCGAAGTTGAACTGGTTGATGGAGATGAAGACGCCGACCCCGCGGGTCGGGGCGAAGGCGATGTAGCTGAAGATGCCGTCGGCGCCGCCGGCCTTCTGGATGATCAGCGGGCGGTCGTCCTTCGGCATCATGATCACCCAACCGAGGCCCATTGCGTCCATGTGGCCCGATTCGTCCATGCCGTAGACGGGGTCGAGGCCGTCGCGGATCAGGTGCGCCGCGTGGCTGATGGCGCGCGCCTCGGCCTTCACCTCGCCGAAGCGGTCGAGGTTCCACTGCAGGTAGCGGATCATGTCGTTCGGGGTGGTGTGTAGCGTCGAGGCGCCGTAGCGGTTGGCGTCCGGTTCCTCCGATGACATCGGGTCGCCGTTCCAGTCATGGCCGGCGAAAGCGTTCTCGCCGTCCCGCAACTCGTAACCCGTGGCGGCGAGCCCGAGCGGGTCCAGCACGGCCTCCTGCAGCAGCTCGGCATAAGCCTTGCCGGCGACCCCGGAGAGCGCCATCGCCAGCACGTCGAAGCCGATATTGGAGTAGAGGATTCCCGTCCCCGGGGCATAGAGCAGCGAGTCGCCCGTGAGATTGCCGGCGAAGGAGGCGTCGCTGTACTTCTCGGCCCCCCCGACGGGCTCGAGCTCGCGGCGGAGACCGCTGGCCTGGGTCGCGAGGTCGACCATGCGGATCCGGTGGCCGTCGCGCTCCGGCAGGCCGTCGACGATGCCGACATGCGGCCCGGCAGGGTCGGTCAGGGCCACCTCGCCTTCGGCGACCAGATGGGCGAGGACGAGGCCGGTGAAGGTCTTGGTGATCGAGCCGACGCCGATCCGCGTGTCGCCATCCGGCTCGCGCCCGCTGCCCCTGGCCGTCTCGCCGAAGCCGAACACCGCGCTGTCACCGCCGCGCACGCCGGCAATGACGAGGCCGGGCACGCCCGACTCGAGGTGGAAGATCTGGCCGGAGAACGCCAGGGCATCCTCGAGCAGCGGGTCCGCGGCCTCGGCTGGTAGGGTGATGGCGCAGGCGAACAGGGCGGCAAGCGGCAGTCGCATCGGTCGAAGCCTCCTCAGTCGGGAACGATGAAAACCTTCAGGGAAATCATGGCCGGTTGGCGCGCAGCAGCCACGCATGCTCGATCGCCGGGCACCTGCCCTTCAAGCCCCCGGCGACCTCGACGCTCGCCAGCCGCGTCACCTCGAACCGATCGGCATAGAGCTCCTTTATCTCCTCGCCGCCGACCGAGAAAGGCGGGCCGTCCATCAGGCTCTGGTCGTATTCGTAGGTGATCAGGAGTTGTGGTGCCGCATCGGTCGTCTGCGTGAGATGGGCGGCGTAACGCGGGCGCATGGCCGCCGGCAGGGCCACGAGGGCGGCGCGGTCGTAGACGGCATCGACCGGGCCGAGCATGGCGGCGGTGAGCGCGAAGAAGTCGCCGACGAAGATGTCGAGACCGTCGGCGCTGCAGCGGGTGAGCCTGCCCTGATCTGTCACCTCGGGCTCGACACCGAGCTCCTCGAAGAGCTGGTCGACCGCCTGCCGGCTGAGCTCCGCGCCGGCGACCTGGTAGCCGCGTGCCAGCAGCCAGCCGATGTCGCGGGTCTTGCCGCAGAGCGGCAGGAAGACACGGGTGCCGGGCCGGCCAAATGCCGTCTCGACATGCCCGACCAGGAGGGCGTTGGCGGCATCCTCGTGAAAGGCGATCTCGTTGTTTTGCCAGCGGCTGTGCCAGTAGCCCTCGTCCATGCCCGCTCTCCCTTCGGTCGCGTGCCCGCCTGCCGGCCTGACGCCGCCCGGCCGGGCACGATCCAGTCACCCATGCTCGTGCGGCGATCGTAGGCGAGAGCGGCCGTCAAGACACCGGCCGTGTCGCAGACGAGCGGCGGTTGACAGGCGCCCAACATTTAATTAGGACTCCTTACTATGAATTCGTTCGACGATCTCTCCGAACCGCTCGACCGCCGCCTCGCCGCCGGTCTCGCCCGGCTTGCGGCGGCAGCGCGGCAGCTCGACTGGCAGGCGGCGGAGGCGCTCGGCCTGTCGCCTACCCAGGCCGACAGCCTCCTCCTGCTGACCCGCCGGCCGGCCGGCGTGCGGCTGGCGGCAGCGGCTGCCCATGCGGGCGTGCGCAGTGCCACGGCAAGCGATGCGGTCGGTGCGCTGGAGCGCAAGGAGCTCGTCAGGAAGGAAGCCGACCCCGCCGATGGCCGGGCCGTCGTCCTCAAGGCCACGCCGGCGGGGCAGACACTTGCCGGACAGTGGCCGGCCAGCTTCGAGCCGGCGGTGACCGGGCTCGACGAGGCGCAGCAGGCAGCCCTGCTGCGCCTCGTTATCGAGATGATCCGCCATCTCCTAGACCAGCGGCTGATCGCGCCGCAGCGCACCTGCGTGAGTTGTCGCTTCTTCCGTGAGAACGTCCGACCGGGCGAGGCCGAGCCGCATGCCTGCGCGCTCGTCGGCATGCCCATGGCGGACCGGCACCTGCGGGTCGACTGTCCGGAGCACGAACCCATCGCCGCCTGAGCGCACCACTCCTTTATTTCATCACAATAGTTAGGAGTCCTTACATCATGATCGACGTTATCCGACACCGATCCGGCAGCCTGCTCACGGCTGTGGCGATCGCCACCCTTGCGGCACCGGCCCTGGCCCACGGCCCCGAGGCCGGCGGCATCACCGCCGCCAGCGGCGGCGGTACGACACCCGCCTTCGACGTGATCCACGCGCGAATCTCGACCGAGGGTCAGGTGGCCGTCTTCCACATGGGGGTCTCGGGTGCGGCCGGCACCTCCAGGCCGAGTGCCAAGGGCGCCCTCGCCGGGGCGGAGGTGTTCTCCTATGTCTGGCCGACCACCATCGATCCGGCCGTGGTCGGCTTCGCGCCGGCAGCCGGCATTCTCGCCTTCGCGGTCACCGCCCACCCCGACTTCGACGACACGCCGCTCTTCGACGAGAACGGCGACGGCCGGCTCGATAACGACGGCGACCTATGGCACAGCCACTGGGTCGTCCTCGTGCCGGACGAGAGCTGCGGGCCTGGCGCCCTCAAGGTAGAGGACATTCCCTCTGGCACGACGCCGCCTCTGCCCCGGACCTGGCCCGGCCTGCCGCTGCTGATCGACAGCCCCGGCTGGTCGCCGGTGATCGACGGCGACACGGTCGAGGTTCGCGTGCCGTTCGACGACATCGGCGTGGTCGAGGAGGCGGGCTTCGACGGAGTCACCGCCGGGCTGCGCGTCAACGAAAGCGTGCATGCGCCGCTGCTCTGCGTCGTCGACGTGTTCGACGTCGCCTCCGGCGACCTCTCCTTGCCCGGCCGCGTCAACCACTGAGACCATCAGCTCTTCGAAAGGCAACGACATGTCCGAAACCTGGCTGCCGAGCCTGCGCACGGCGACACCCCAGGAAGGGTACGAGCTGGCCGTCAAGCTCGCCCGCATGGCGGTGAAGCTGACCCAGCCCTCGGCGGAAATCCGGGAGGCCCTGCGCGGCGGCTACGCGAACGATGCCAGCGCACTGGTTGCCGCCTCACAGGTGGTGGCGATCCATTTCCAGACCGTCGCCGCGGCCAATGGCCACTGGCGGGATGGCGACTGATGGCGGAACCATCCGCTGGGTCGTCCGGCTGGACCACGAGCCAGTGGTTCAACGCGCCGCATGAGCCCACGCTCGAGCAGCTGCGGGGCCGGGTCGTCGTCATGCTGGCCTTCCAGATGCTCTGTCCGGGCTGCGTCTCGGGGGCGCTCCCGCAGGCCAGGGCGGTCGCGGAGACCTTTGCCCCGCTCGGCATCGAGGTGCTGGGGCTGCACACGGTCTTCGAGCATCACGCGGCGATGACGCCGGTGGCGCTCGCGGCTTTCCTGCACGAGTATCGGCTCACCTTCCCCGTCGGCGTCGACCAGCCGGGCGGGGAAGGCGATCCCCTGCCGGTGACGATGCGCCGCTACGGGCTCCAGGGCACCCCCACCTTCCTCCTCTTCGGCCGCGACGGCCGCCTCGCCCGCCAGCTCTTCGGGCATGTTCCCGACCTCAGGCTCGGTGCCGAGATCATGGCGCTGGCCCTGGAGGGGGAGCCGGGGCTGCCGAACGGGCCTCGAGGCTAGCCGGCCAGGCCGAGCATCCCGTCGACCGCCCGGTCGGCGGCCGCCATGGTGGGCGCGTTGGTGTTGCCGTGCGGCACGGTCGGCATGAGCGAGGCGTCGAGCACATGGAGAGCCTCGACACCCTTGACCGCGAGGTCCGGGGTGAGCACCGCCATGGGGTCGTCGGCGCGGCCCATCCGGGCCGTGCCGCAGGGGTGCCAGTTGGTCTTGACCGTGCGCCGGCAGTGCTCCTCGAGATCGGCCCGCTCGACGACCGCCGCCCCCGGCAGCAGCTCCTCGACGATGGTGTCCGCCATGGGTCGGGTGCGCATCACCGTCCGCGCATGCAGCAGGGCGTCCACCTGCAGGCGCATGTCGTCGGGATGGCCGAGATAATTGGGATCGACCAGCGGCAGGTCCAGGGGATCGGCCGAGCGCAGCCGCACGGTGCCCCGCGCCTTCGGCTGGAGCACGCAGCTCGTGAAGGTGACGCCGGGCACCGGCTCCCGGTTCAGCACCTCCTTGTCGCCATAGACGAGCGGCACGCAGTAGAGCTTGATCGTGGGGTCGGCCGCCGGCTCCTGCGGGTTGACGAACGCGCAGGCGTCGACCCCGCCGCTCGCCACCGGCCCGCCCTTGAAGAGCAGGTAGTTCAGGCCATTGGCGAGCATCCGCCAGCCGCGATCCTCCTTGAAGTAGCCGTAGTTGCGATCGGTGGAGGCGATCAGCGGCACCTCGTGGTGGTCGTGCAGGTTGGCGCCCACGCCCGGCGAATCGATCAGCACCTCGAGCCCGTGTTGCCGCAGATGCTCCGCCGGGCCGATGCCGGAAAGCATCAGCAGCTGCGGCGTGACGAAGGCGCCGGCGGTCAGGATCACCGCGCGATTCGCGCGGGCCGTGTGCGTGACCCCATCGATCCGGTACTCCAAACCTGAGGCCCGCCGGCCGTCGAAGAGGACGCGGGTCACCCTGGCGCTCGTCTTCACCTCGAGGTTGCGGCTGCCGCGGACCGGGTCGAGAAAGGCCCGGACGGCGCTGCAGCGCACCCGGGGATAGGTGGTGGTCTGCATGAAGCCGACGCCACGCTGGTCGCCGGCATTGAAGTCATCGACCAGCCTCACGCCCTGCGCCTGCATGGTCCTGAGGTAGATGTAGCTCATCTCGGCGACGTGCACCGGGTCGGAGACCCTGAGCGGGCCGTCGATGCCGTGCATCTCGTTGTTGAAGCGCTGGTTGGCTTCCTGGCGCAGGAAGTAGGGCAGCATGTCGGCCCAGGACCAGCCGGCGCCGCCGGTCACGTCATTCCAGTGGTCGTAGTCGGAGGGCCGGCCGCGCATGTAGACCATGGCGTTGACCGAGCTGCCGCCACCCAGCACGTTGCCCTGCCAGATGGCCGGCCGGCGGCCGCCGAGCTGCTCCTGCGGGACGGCCAGATGCTCGGTCAGGAACCTGCTGCCGTTCAGGAACCTGATGAAGCCGGCGGGTATGCGGATCATCGGGTTGTCGTCCGGCCAGCCCGCCTCGAGCAGCAGCACCTTGGCACCCTCGCGGTCGACGAGGCGGTTGGTCACGACGCAACCGGCCGACCCGCCACCGACGACGATGTAGTCGAAGGCAGGGGCCTCCCCTTTGGCGTGCATCCGTCCTCCCTCCCCTCGATCCGCTTCGCGACCGGCCTCGGACACGCCGGGCCGCTTGTCAATCATTGCCCGAGGCAGGGAAACCCGGCAGGAAACGGCCATCCAGCAAGGGGGAAGCAAACGGATGAAAGAGCAAGCACTGGCGGGCCGGGTCGCCCTGGTGACCGGCGCGGCGCGCGGCATCGGCCGGGCCACGGCGGAGGCGCTCGCGGACCTCGGCGCCGATGTGGCGATCATCGACCAGTTGGCGGAGGTCGCCGGCACTACCGCGGCCGAGATCGCGGAATCCCGTGGTGTACGCACCGCGGCCGCGGCGGCCGATGTCACGGACTACGGCGCCTGCCATGCAGCGCTCAGCTCGGTCGAGGCGAAGCTCGGACCGGTCACCGTGCTGGTGAACAATGCCGGGATCATGCCGCAGGAGGTGAAGCCCCACCACGAGCAGCCGATCGCCAATTTCGACCGCATGCTGGCCGTGCACCTGGGCGGTGCCGCCAACTTCGCGCATCTCTGCCTGCCGGCGATGCGCGAGGCGGGCTTCGGGCGCATCGTCAACCTGTCGTCCGT
>CAZGUW010000036.1:0-25529 GCA_964528705.1 uncultured Geminicoccaceae bacterium | reverse complement strand
CGAGGAGTATCGGCTGCCGCTCCTTTTCCCGCGCGAGATCGAGAGCTATCTCGGGGTGCTGGAGCTCGGCCCCGTCGATCCAGCCTTCTATGCCGAGCGGCACGCCGAGCTGGCCAGGCGCGACGCCGCCTTCGTCGATCGCTTCGTCATGACGCCATGGGTCGCCAGCGCCGAGAGCGACACCACCTACCGGCGGATGATCGAAGAGCTTCGGCCGGGGGTGACGTTCTTCTCGCTGCACCCCAATGCGCCGGGCGACATAGAAGTCATCAAGCCGGACCTCGCCCATTGCCGGACCGACGAGCACCGGCTCGGTAAGGATCGGGACTTCCTCTGCTTCATCGAGGTCACGGGCGTTATGCCCATCGGCTTCGCGCCGCTGCTGGACCGGCTACGAACACCCGTCTGACGCAGGCGGATCGCCAACCCGGGCTTCACGTCCGTCGCCTCTGGCGGCCGTATCTGGATCGTGGGCTAGAGGCAGGGGCACGCGAAGCCCAACCGCCGGAGCCCATCCCGTATCTCCGGACAGCTCATGAAGAGGCGCCAGAGCAGCCCGCTTCGGTGGTTCTCGATCATCACCACGATCGGCCCTTGGTCGATGGCGAGATGCGAGCCGGCCCGCCAGTCCTCGGCCGGGCAGAACGCGTCGACGAAACCCAGCTCCGTCCAGAGGGAGCCACCCTCGTAGGCCATAAAGTGGCGAAGGGCGGCGAGGCTCGCCTCAGGCGTGTAGGGCATCGACGCGAGGGCGGCCGTGGGCGTGATGACACCGCGGTCGACGTCCGGCGCGTGGGCCTCGTAGCCCCAGGGGTCGTCGCTCGCCGTGAGCCCCCAGCAGCGCGCCCCATAGCCGGCATGGCCGTTCGGGTTCAAGGCACAGTGGCGCTGGTTGATCGTCGTGTGCGCTACGTTCTGCTCGAAGTAATCCGCGTAGCGATCAGTGAGGCCGCGCGGGTCGAGACCCATGAAGCTGTAGTGAGCGAAAAAGAGCGGCCCGCCGAAATCGGGGCCGAGCGGCAGGCGGATACCGTGATAGTTGCGGCCGTTGGCGAAGTGCGGGCCACCCGCCCAGCCCCGGTGGTAGGCTTCGGGCCGGATGGCGTGGCGCCGCGACGACGCCGCCAGCACGTAGGTGACGAGGCATTCGTTCCAGCCCCGGATAGCATGGTTCATCGCCCATTCGTGGCGCGGGCTCCAGTGCCAGTACAGCACATCCTCGCCGCCCCTGGTGTGCCAGTCGAACTCGGCCTCGTCCCAGAGCACCTCGATTCGCCGCAGCAGCTCCTGCTCGGCATCCGCGTTGCCGTCGAAATATTGCCGGGCCGCCAGCAGCCCCATGAGGAGGAAGGAGGTCTCGACGAGGTCGCCTCCGTCGTCCAGCCCGCTGAAGGCCACCGTCCGCCCTGTGTTGCCGTCCAGCCAGTGCGGGAAGATGCCGTGGTGGCGCTCGGCCCGGCCGAGGAAGCGGACCATCTCGAGCAGCCGGCCCGAGGCGTCGGCGCGGTCGAGCCAGCCGCGTTCGACACCGGCGACGATGGCCATGACACCGAAGCCCGAGCCGCCGGTCGTGACAACATCCGGCCCGCAGCCCGGCGTGACATCGCTCCGCTCCCGGGCGAGACCGCTTGCCGGGTGGCCGAAGTCCCAGAAGTAACGGAGCGTCTGGCGCTGCACGAGGTCGAACAACCCTTCGTCGTCCAGCGTCGCCGGCTGCATCGTCCCACTCCCTCCCGCCTGTCACGCACCCAGAACCGTTGATACCGCGCTGGCGTTGCCGGTTCGATCGTGCATTTGACCTCGCCAGGAGCCGCCCATATGGTGCCGAGCTGCTTGACAGATTTCGACCCGCAGCAACGGAGACACTGACGCGTGGGCAGTGAGGCGCAGAGACAGGAGCGGCCGGGGGCGACGCTGCAGCCGATCCGGCCGCGGCGGCTCTACCAGCAGATTGCCGAGCAGATCTCGGAGATGGTGCGCACGGAGCAGCTGCAGCCGGGTGACCGGTTGCCGGCCGAGCTGGAACTCGCCCGCCGGCTCGGCGTCAGCCGGCCCTCGGTCCGCGAGGCCCTGATCGTCCTGGAGATGGCCGGCCTCGTCGAGGTACGAACCGGCAGCGGCGCCTATCTCCGCGAGCCTTCGGCCAGCGCCTGGCCCATCGCTCTCCTCGCGGTCGGGCCGGGACCGCTCGAGCAGTTCAAGGCCCGAAGCCTGCTCGAGCCCGAGCTCGCCGCCGAAGCGGCAAGAAACGCATCGCCGGCCGAGATCGAAGCCCTTGCGGCGATCGTCGAACGAACGGCGCAGTGGCTCGCCGCCGAGCCGCGGGTCTCCCGCGACCATTTCCTCTTTCACGAGAAGCTCGCCGAGGCATCGGGCAACACGGTGCTCGCCGCCTTCGTGCGCGATCTCATCGCCCTGATGCAAGGCCCCGTCTGGCTGACGACCCGCCAGCGCGTCGACAGCGCCGAAGGGCTGCAGAAGGGCCTCGCGGCACGGCGCGAGATCGTCGCCTGCCTCGAACGGCGGGACGCCCCCGGCGCCAAGGCGGCGATGCGCGCCCATCTGAGGCGTATCGGTCAGCTCTACTTCGGCGAGGAAATCGGCTGAAGCCGACAAGTCAACAAGCAACAGGGAAGGCAGGAAACATGCGTGTGCTCGAACGAATCATTGGCCCGGCGGCTCTGACCGTCGCCCTCACCTTCGCCGGCATAGCCGATGCGGCGACGACCTTGCGAGTTGGCGTCGGCACGGCACCGCTGTCGTCGGAGACCCTGGCCCTGCAGGAGATGGCCCGGTTGGTGGACGAACGGAGCGGCGGCGAGCTAACCGTCGACGTCTTCGATTCCGACAAGCTCGGCTCGTCGGTGGCCCAGATCGAGAACCTGCAGCTCGGCACGCAGGACATGCACTCCAACGTCGCCGACTGGTACCAGCATCTGAACCCGGCCTGGTCGGCGCTCGCCATGCCGTTCCTCTTCGGCGGCGTCGAGCACGTCCAGCGCTTCCAGGACAGCGATACGTATGAGGCGTGGAAGCAGAACCTGATCGACGAGCACGGCGTGCGCATGCTGGCCGACAACTGGTACCGGCTGCCGCGGGTCCTGATCACCCGGACTCCCGTCTTCACCGTCGAGGACCTCGACGGCATGAAGCTGCGGATGCCGAACCTCGAGACCTATATCGAGACCTGGTCGGCGCTCGGCGCCAAGCCGACGGTCATCGCCTATGCCGAGGCCTTCCTCGCCATGAAGACCGGCACGGTCAATGGCATGGAGGCGCCCCTCTCCGGCATCTTCCCGCAGAAGTGCTACCCGGCGGCGCCCTGCGTGACCCTCACCCGGCACCAGATTGCCCCCTACACGGTGATCATCTCGGAGTCGGTGTGGCAGAACCTGCCGGCCGACCAGCAGGAGATCCTGCAGCAGGCGGCCACGGACGCCGGCGACTTCTACTATGACCTGATCCTCAGCTCCTTCGACGAGCAGAAGCGGCAGATGCTGGCCGAGGGCGTCGCCTTCATCGAGGTCGATACCGAGCCCTTCGCCGCCAAGGTCGAGCCGGTGATCCGCAAGTTCGAGGAGGACGGCAAGCTGCCCCAGGGCCTCGTCCAGGAAATCCGCGACCTCGCCGGCTGACCGGCAGTTCCGCCAGCCCTGCCTGCCGCCGTGCAGGCAGGGTGCCGGAAGCCAGAACATGCGTGGCATCACCGATCTTCTCACTTTCCTCGACCGGCTGCTCGGACGTCTCGAGTGGCTGGTCGCAGCGCTCTGCATGGTGACGATCGTCGTCAGCACGGCGCTCGGCGTACTTTTCCGGGACCTGCTCGATGCGCCGCTCGCCTGGGCCAACGATCTCGGCGTGCTGGCGCTGCTCTGGCTGACCTTCATCGGCGCCAGCGCCCTGTACAAGGAGCAGGGCCATATCGCCGTGGACGCGCTGGCGCAGATGCTGCCCGACCGCGTGCGCAAGGTCGTCGGCACGGGGCTCATCGTCATGATGGGTGTCGTCATCGCCATCACCGGCTGGGAGATGCTGGTCCTCGTCGAGCTCCAGGCGACGAAGAAGATCCCCTCGCTCGGCCTGCCGCGCAGCTTCAACGGCATTCCGGTCCTGTGGATGTCGGCATCCATGGCCGTCGCGTCACTCACCCAGCTGCTGCGGCCCGCAGCCACGCACACCCCGCTCCAGGCGTCCGGCTGACCCATGGCCCTCGCTCTCTTCGGTCTCGCCTTCGTGGCCCTGCTCGTGCTGGGAGCGCCCGTGGCGTTCGTCTTCCTCGCTCCCAGCATGCTCTACATGGTGGTCACCGGCACCTCGCTGATCCTCGTGGGCCAGACCATGCTACAGCAGTTCGTCAACTTCGTGCTGCTCGCCATCCTGGCCGGCGAGCTGATGAACACGGCCGGCATCACGAGCCGGATCTTCGCGTTCGCCAGCGCCGCGGTCGGCCATATCCGGGGCGGTCTCGGCCATGTGAACGTGCTCGCGAGCCTGATCTTCTCCGGCATGTCCGGTTCCTCGGCAGCAGATGCCGCCGGGCTCGGCCGGGTCGAGATCAAGGCCATGGTGGAGAAGGGCTACCGGCCGGAATTCGCCGCCGCGATCACCGCCGCGTCCTCCACCGTGGGCCCGATCATCCCGCCCTCGATCGGCCTCGTCCTATACGGAGCCATCGCGGAAGTCGGAGTCGACTGGCTGTTCATGGCGGGGCTCCTGCCCGGCATCCTGCTGGGCCTTGCCTTGATGGCCTCGATCTATCTCGAGGTGCTGACCGGCCGCGAACACTGCCCAACCGAACCCTTTCCGGGCTGGCAGACGCTGGCCCGGAGCTTCCTTGGCGCCGCGCTGCCGCTCCTGCTGCCGGTGATCATCGTCGGCGGTATCGTCACCGGCACGCTGACCCCGACCGAAGCCGGCTGTGCCGCCGTGCTGCTGGCCTTGGTGGTCGGCCTCATCCACGGCGAGCTGAAGCCTGCCGAGCTGCTCCCGGCGCTGATGCGGTCGGTCCGCGCCACCGCCGGCATCATGTTCATCCTCGCCACGGTCGGGCTCTTCGCCTGGGTGCTGACCGTCGAGCACGTGCCGGACCTGGTGGCGCAGGCGATGTTCTCGCTGACCGAGGAGCGCTGGATCCTGATGCTCCTGATCCTCGCAACGCTGCTCTTCCTCGGCTGCTTCGAGACGGCCTCGGCCAACCTCCTGATCGTCACGCCGATCCTCGTGCCGATCGCTCCGGAGCTCGGCATCGACATCGTCCATCTCGGCGTGATCCTGATCTTCGCCCTCGCGATCGGGCAGATCACGCCGCCGGTCGGCATCACGCTCTTCATCGTGACGGAGATCACCCGCCTGCCCATGGGCCGGATCGTTCGGGCGACCAGCCCCTATCTGGTGGCGATGGCGCTGGCACTGCTGATCGTCGCCTACTGGCCCGACCTCGCGCTCTGGCTGCCACGCCAGTTCGGCTACGGCGGCTGAAGTGGCGCCCTCAGGCGCCAGCTTCGTCAGGCGGCGAGGCGGTCCTCGCTCAGCCGATCGACCATCATGCCGCGCAGCATGATCCGCTTCTCGCCGGCCGGTGTGCCGCGGCCGGCGCGATGCAGGAGGCAGCGCTGGTCCCAGAAGAGGATGTCGCCGACCTTCCAGGGATGGGCGTAGCGAAAACGCTCCTGGGTCGCATGCGCCACCAGCTCGTCGAGCAGGGCGTCGCTCGCCGCCCGTTCCATGCCCACCACCTGCACGCAGTGGCTCGGGTTGATGTAGAGCGCCCGGCGGCCGCTGTGCGGGTGGGTGATGACGACTGGATGCTCGGCACCCTCGAACTCGCCCGACGCCTTCTGTGCCTCAGTCAGGGGCGGCGGCGGCGACTCGCAGCGCCAGCCCTCGCCGCGCTTGTGGAAGGCCTTCAGCCCGTCCACGCGCTGCCGCATCGCGTCGGGCAGCGTTTCGTAGGCGGCGTACATGTTGCAGAACTCGGTGGCACCGCCGGATGACGGGGCGGCGATGGAGTAGAGGAACGCCACGGAGTCCGGGTGCGCCTTGAATGAGCCGTCCGAATGCCAGTCGGTCGCCCGCTTGTTCTGCCCGAAGGTGTCGACGTTGCCGTCCTTGTCGACATTGGTGATGTAGGAGAGCTCGGCATATTCCGGATGCCGATAGTGTAGGATCGAGTGCGCCTCCAACCGGCCGAATTCCCTGCCGATTGCCACCAGCTGCTCCGGCGACAGCTCCTGCCCACGCACCACCAGAACCGGATTGGCGTAGAAAGCCTGACGCAGCACCTCCGCCCGCTCGGGCGTGAGCGGTGCCGAAAGGTCGAACCCGGTGAGCTCGGCCCCGAGACAGCCACCCAACGGACGGACCTGAGCTTCGCTCATGGACATGACCTCCTTCTCCCTACTGTCGGCGCGGCACAAAATCTGCCTGACAGCCTGACCGTTACTCTCTTGCGATGGACCGTGTCAATGCTGCGGGCACCGACTTCGCGGGGGCGAGGCTTGTCAAAGGGCCGGACAGCGTGACATTCCTGCCGACCAGCGGCGAGACCCGCTCCGGGCTCGTCAGCACCACCCTTCAGCCGCATGGACGCATCGAGGATGACACCGCAGGACATCGCCAAGCGTGCCGTCGGCGCGGCCGCCGTCGAGCGCCTCGTGACGCCGGGCATGAAGCTCGGGCTCGGGTCGGGCTCGACCTCGGAATGGATGGTCAGGGCATTGGGCGAACGGGTCCGGGCCGGGCTCGACGTGGTGGGTGTGGCCACCTCGACCGGCACGGCGGCCCTCGCCCGCGAGATCGGCGTCCGGGTGATCGAGCTCGACGAGGCGGGCGAGCTCGATCTCACGCTCGACGGCGCAGACGAGATCGACCATCGCCTGCGGATGATCAAGGGCGGTGGTGCGTGCCTGCTCCGGGAGAAGATCGTGGCCGCGGCCTCGCGGCGCATGGTCGCCATGGTCGACGAGAGCAAGGTCGTGACGACCCTCGGCGCCTTTCCCCTGCCGGTCGAGGTGGTCCGCTTCGGCTGGCGATCGACCCGGCGGCATGTCCGGGACCTGCTCGCCCGGCACGGCATGGAAGGACGCGAGGTGTTTCTTCGCGGTGGTGAGGACGATCCGGTGCTGACCGATAGCGGGCACGTCCTGCTCGACTGCCGGCTCGGCGCCATTGCCGATCCCGAGGCGCTCGAACGCGAGCTGAATGGAATCCCGGGTGTGGTCGAGAACGGCCTCTTCTGTGCCTTCGCCAATGCCGTGCTGGTCGGCCAGCCGGACGGCACGGTCCGCGAGATCGGCCCGACCGGCTGAGCGTCAGTCGGCGAGCGGCAGTGCCAGAGGCACCAGCTCGTCCAGTCCCGCGCCCTGCGGGTCGCGGCCGGGCACCAGGTCCGCGATCCGCGCCTGGGCCGCTTCGAGCGCCGTCCCCGCCGCGTCCCTGTCGATGGTAAGCACCCTGCCCGCCTCGACCACCTGCCGGCCATCGACCCAGACATCGCGTACTGCCCGATCCGCCGCGGCGTGGACGAGGCTGCGCAGAGGGTCGTAGACCGGCCGCATCAGCGGCTCGTCGAGGCTGCAGAGAACCAGATCGGCCTTGGCACCCGCCGTCAGCCGGCCGAGATCGTTCCGCCGCAGCACGTCCGCGGCTCGAACCGTGGCGCAATGAAAGAGCTCGGCGGTGCTGGTTGCATGGCGCGGACCTGCCGCCACCCGGGCCAGGATCTCGGCGTTGCGGATCTCCTCGAGCACGCTGTGCGGGTGGGTGTCGGTGCCGATGGCGATCCGCACGCCGGCGCGCAGATAGGCGCCGAGGTGATGCAGCAGCGAGCCGTCGCGTGCGAACACGGTGGGGCAGTGCGCCACCGCCGTGCCGGTGCGGGCGAGGAGGCCGACATCGTTCGCCGTCGCCCAGACCAGCCAGGGATGCGCGTCGGTGAAGACGGCATGGCCGAGGATCGTGTCCGGGCCGAGAAAGCCGAGCTGGTGCAGCCACTCGATTGGCGTCATCGCATGCCGTCGGGTCATCTCGCTGAACTCGGCGTAGCTCTGGGCAGCATGCACATGCAGCGGACGCCCGGTTCGCCGCGCAAGCCCGGCCGCGCGCTGCAGGAGTTCAGCGGTGCAGGTGTCGACCTGGGCCGGCGAGACCATGGAGGAGAGGCGGCCGGACGGGTGCGCATCCGCCTCGTCCATCACCGCCACCGCCTCCTCGAAAGCGGCCCGGCCTTCGTCCGGAGCCCAATCGTAGAGGGTCGCCTGGCCGGTGTCGGTCCACCAGCGGGCGGAACGGAACATGGGAGCGGCACAGGCGCGGATGCCGCTCCCGGCAAGGAGCTCCAGCCAGCCCGGATAGGCGTGGCTCAGGTCGACCACGGTGGTGACGCCATTGGCGAGAAGCTCGGCCAGGGCGAACCGCGCCGAGGCCTGCTGCGCCTCGACATCGGCGATGAACGCCTGACGAAAACGGTGGCGGCTCGAATAGAAGAGCCGGGGGTCGCCGAACTCCTCCACCAGCCCCCGGAAGAGCGCCGATTGCGACGGGTGGCAGTGGATGTTGACGAGCCCCGGCATGACGAGCGCCCGGCTGCCGTCGATCTCACGATCCACATGCCCCACATGACGACCACCAACCCGGATGAGCCGGTCACCCTGCCAGGCGACGTCGCCATGGCGGCGGTAGACATGGCGCCTGCCGTCCCAGGCGATGATCCAGGCGCAATGCCGGATGCAGGTGACGGGCCCCTCTAGTAGAGGCTGGTCGGCAGCCACGTCACGATTCCGGGAATGAAGGTGATCAGGAGGATGAGCAGGAAGACGCAGCCGACGAAGGGCAGCGTGCCGCGCACGACCGTCGAGACCGAGCCGCGCCCGCGCACCCCCTGCACCACATACAGGTTCATGCCGACCGGCGGGGTGATCAGGGCGATCTCGCACATCACGACGATGAAGACGCCGAACCAAAGCGGATCGTAGCCGATGCCGGTGACGACCGGAAAGACGATCGGGATAGTGGCGATCATCATGGCGAGCGAATCGAGGAAGCAGCCGAGGAAGACGTAGAGCACGACGAGCAACAGGATCATCTGCCAGGGGGCCACGTCGACCGCGGCAATGGCGGTCGAGACCTTGGCCGGAATGCCGAGCAGGCCGACGACGAAGTTGAGGTAGAAGGCGGCGATCAGGATCAGCAACGTCATGGCCGTCACTCGTACCGTGGTCAGCGCCGCCTCGCGCAGCAGGTCAAGGCTGAGCCGCCCGTACGCTCCGACCAGGGCGAGCGAGGCCACCACACCGACTGCCGCAGCCTCGGTCGGCGTCGCCCAGCCGGCATAGATGCTGCCCATCACGACGATGAAGATGCCGATCGGCGGCAGCAGGTCCTTGAGCCGGCGCCGCCGGGCGGCGCGCCAAGCCGCGTCCTCGACGGTCCCGTCCTTGCCGGCAACGGTCGGGTTGAGGACGCTCGCGACGATGATCAGCCCCATGAAGAGCAGCGCCAGCAGGGCACCCGGCACCACGCCGGCGATGAAAAGCTGGCCGATGGAGGTGTTGGTCAGCGCCCCGTAGATGATCATGTTGATGCTGGGCGGAATCAGGATGCCGAGCGTGGCGCCGCTGGCGACGGTGCCGAGCACCCAGGGCTCGCTGTAACTCTGCTTGCGAAAGGCCGGAAACGCGACAGTGCCGATGGTGGCAGCGGTCGCCACCGAAGAACCCGAGATCGAAGCGAACAGGGTGGAGGCCGCAATATTGGTGTGCAGCAGCCCCCCTGGCAACCGCCGCAGCCAGTCGGCGAGGGCGACATACATCCGCTCGGTGACCCCGCCGCGCATCAGGATCTCGCCCATCAGCACGTAGAGCGGGATCGCGACGAGGAGGAAGTTGTTGAGCGTCCCCCACATCATCGTGCCGAACGGCCGGAACATCGTCCCGCCATAGTACCACCAGGCACCGGTCGCGGCGGTGATGAAGAGGGCCGTGGCGATGTGCAGCCCGAGCATCATCAGGACGAGCAACAGGCCGAAGCCGATGGCGATCACCTCGATGCCGGCCATGCCGCGCCTCCTAGTCGAGTCTGGCCGAAGGCGGGTCGGCGCGATGCGCGGCCTGGAACTCCTCGAGCTCGTCGGCGACCGTGCGCGCCCCGTACTGACGCTCGAGACGTTCCGGATCGCCCATGGCGAGGCGCAACGCCAGGATCGCATGGCCGACCGCCGAGAGCGCGAAGATGCCCATGCCCAGGAGCCAGAGGCCCTGAGGAATCCAGAGTGGCGTCTGCAGGGGCGTGTTGGCCCGGCTGTCGAACGCCCAGGTCTCCTGGTACTCGACGAGCGCGTACCAGGCCATGAAGAGGGCGAAGCCCGCCAGCGTCAGGTAGGCGAGGACGTGGAGGCCGCGCCGTACCCCGGCCGGGAACCAGGGCAGCACGAGGTCGATGCGGGTGAAGCCGCGTTCCGCCTGGACGTAAGCGAACCCAAGGGCGCCAACCAGCGCCAGGACATAGCCGCCAAGCTCATCCGAGCCCTGCAGCGAGAAGGCGAAGAAGCGTCTGGCGATCACGTCGACGCCGATGAAAAGGGCCAGCAGCAGGACCAGCATGCCGGCAAGAAGAGCGAGGAGCGCCGACAGGCGATCGACCTGTCGGGTCAGGGTATCGATCATGGGAATGCCGTGTCGGCGCTCGCCCCGACGCTATTCGACCTTGATGCCGCGGACCGCACCGATCGTCTCGTTCCACACTTCGGTGCAGCCGGGATAGGTCTGCTCGCAGCGTTCGGCCCACTCGCCGACCACAACCTCGGCGGCGATGTCGGCGACCTTCTGGACATCCGCGTCGCTCACCTCGACGAGTACCATCTCGTACTTCTGGTGCGGCTCGCCCGGGCAGTCCAGCGAGCCGGTGCTGCAGGCGATGGCGTCGTCATTGGTCTTGCTGGCCAGATCCCAGAGATTGCTCTCCATCTCCGCAAATTCGGCGGCGAGCGCGGTCTGGACATCCTCTGGCAGGTTGTTCCACCACTCGACGTTGACCACGTGGGCCTGGACCGAGCCCGACACGGAGAGCGGCATGAGATGGGTGGTCACTTCCGGCCACTTGCCGGTGTTCGACGAGGTGGCCGAGGTGATGCCGCAGGAAGCGACGCCGCGCTGCAGCGCAGGGTAGACCTCAGGGAAGCTGAGCGTGACCGGCGTGGCGCCGAGCCGCTCGATCAGGGTCGACATGGACGCCGTGAAGGAGCGCACCTTCAGGCCCTCGAGATCGTCAAGCGTCTCGATCGGCTGGTTGCAGAGGAAGATCTGCGGGCCAAAAGGCCAGATCGCGAGTGCCCGCACGCCGAAGCGTTCCTCGAGACGCGCATTGAAGGCGTCGCGATAGGCGTCAACCGATTCGCGCAGGGCTTCCATATTGGTGGAAACACCGATCAGGTCGATGCCCTCGAGGAAGGCATCGTCCTTGGCCACCTGGCCGACCTGGGTCGAGACGACGTCGAACGTGCCGGCCCGCACCAGCCGGAGCGCGTCGCCGAGATTGATCCCGAGCGCCTGGAACTCGCTGCGCTCGACCGCCAGATCGAGGCCGTCCTCGGCTTCGATGCTCTCCATCGTGGCGGTCTCGATCGGAAACTGCGTGCTGTTGGCCTGCGACTGGCTCAGCCACTTGATCGTGGTTTCCGCCTCGGCATCGGTCGCTACGGCAGCAGTGGTCGCCATGAGCGCTGCGGCGAGCAGCGGGGCTGTGCGGCGCATGAGGGATCCTCTCGATTCTGGTTTTGCGCAGCGATCATTGCCGACGTGTGACGGCTGTCAACTGCCAATCCCCAGCATCACGAACCGATTGCGTCTGTCGAGCGCTCGGTTTCGCAAAATAGAAGAAGCCTCTCGAATGGGCACTTCCTGCCGCAATTTGCTGCAACACGAATGACTCTGGCTGAAAGGCCGGACGTGTCCGGCCCGCCGCTCACCGCTCAGCCGCCCGACTGGCGCTGGAGCAACGTCAGGATCTCCGGCTCGACCTCGCTCAGGTCGCGGAGCCCGGGCAGGGCGAAGCTGCCGGTGGTCGGCTTCGGCAGGGCGAGGCGGACGAGCTGCTCGGCATGGCCGACGCCCGTGGCGATGCCCTCGAGCACCGGGACAGGCACGAGCGACTGCAGGCGGCGTGGCGCACCCGCCATCACCGTTCCCAGAAGGCAGACCACCTCGGCCATCTCCTGCTGGACGAGCTCGTTGCAGACGGCGGCCAGCTGGGCGTCGATGGCCGACGTGTCGCCCGGCGCGTAGGCGGCGAGGCTGTCGATCGTGCGCCAGCCGCAGACCCGCCGGTCGAGGCCGTAGGACGCGACGAGCTCGCGATAGACCGGCTGGACCCTGGCGCCCAGGGTGACGAGCCCGATGCGGCCGCCGACCAGGTGGGCGGTGAGCAGCGCCGCCTCCGTGATGCCGACCACCGGCACGGTTAGCAGCTCGCGCAGGGCCGGCAGGGCGGTGTCGTAGGAGACCGCGATCAGCACCGCGTCGGCACCCTCGCCATGCGCCGCCGCGAGGGCGATCATCTCGCGCTGTGCCAGGGCGTTCTCGAACCGGGTGCCCACGATTCTGGCACCCTTGCGCCCGGTGACCGCGACGATCTCCGTGCCGGGCGACGCCACGCGTCGCGCCTCGGCTGCCGCAGTCTCGGTGACGAAGGACGTGGTGTTGCCGTTGATCAGGAGAATGCGCATAGGATGGGTCCCGGTGAGAACGTCTTGGTCGCTGGGGCAATCCGAAGCTACGCGAAGGCGGTCATCGAGGCGATGGGTTTGCCCGGTTGGCGGCCCGACGGAACGTTCCAGGCGAAGGAGTGCGAATTGACGGACAGGATCGGACCGCAGACCCGGCTCGGCGTGCTCACGCCGTCATCGAATACCGTGCTCGAGCCGCTCACCGCCGCCCTGCTCGCCGGGCTCGATGACGTCACCGCCCATTTTGCACG
The DNA here is from genome assembly GCA_964528705.1 of uncultured Geminicoccaceae bacterium. GTDB lineage: Bacteria > Pseudomonadota > Alphaproteobacteria > Geminicoccales > Geminicoccaceae > SLRI01. Next base: position 12,560 of record CAZGUW010000036.1, on the reverse strand, counting down.
GTTCAGAGTGCGCGAGATCTCGATGCGCGAGGAGGCGCTCGGCCAGTTCGAGCTCGAGCCCATCCTGGCTGCCGCCGAACTGCTGGCCGACGCGAAGGTCGACGCCATCATCTGGTCCGGCACCGCTGCCGGCTGGCGCGGCTTCGCCACGGACGAGGCGCTCTGCCAGCGGATTACCGAGCGGACCGACATTCCGGCGGGCACGTCCGTCCTCGCGCTCAACGAGATTTTCGCCGCCACCGGCGTGCGCCAGTTCGGTCTCGTGACCCCCTATCTCGACGAGATCCAGAAGCCGATCGTCGAGAACTATCGGGCTGCCGGCTTCGACTGCGTCGCCGAGCGCCATCTTCTCGACCGCGGCAATTTCTCGTTCGCCCTCTACAGCGAGCCGCTGATTGCCTCGCTCATCCGCGAGGTGGCCGCGGCCGAGCCCGACGCCATCACCGTCTTCTGCACAAATTTCCGCGGCACCAGGCTCGCCGAAGAGCTGGAGCAGGAGATCGGCATCCCGATCTACGACACCGTGGCAACCGCGGTCTGGAAAGGGCTTCGCCTAACTGGCGTCGATCCCGCTCGCATCCAGGGCTGGGGTCGTCTCTTCCGCGAGGTCAGATAAGCGCGCGCAGGAACGTTTCGAGGTTCCGGGAAAGCTCGGGGCTGAGATAGCCGCCCTCCTGGACGAGCACCATCGGCAGGCCCAGACCCGCGCAACCGGCGGCGATCCTGGCAAAGCCGCCGGTGGTTACCTTCAGCCCGCCGAACGGATCTCCCTCGAACGCGTCGAGACCCGTTGCGAGGACCAGGATGTCCGCGCCGAAGAGGCGGATGCGCTCGCCCGCCTCTTCCAGTGCGGCGAGGAAGCCCTCATCGCCCGTGCCGAGGGCGAGCGGCAGGTTCAGGTTGTAGCCATGGCCCGGGCCGGTGCCGCGCTCGCCCGCGTGGCCCCAGAAGAAGGGGTAGAAGCGGCTCGGATCGGCGTGGATCGAGACCGTCAGCACGTCGTGCCGATCGTAGAACACCTGCTGCGTGCCGTTGCCGTGGTGCAGGTCGATGTCGAGCACGGCCGGCCGCCTGCCAGCCCGCAGGCAACGCTCGGCGGCGATGGCGGTATTGCTCAAGAAGCAGAAGCCGCCGGCCCGGTCGATCGTCGCATGGTGCCCAGGCGGGCGACAGAGCGCATAGGCCGAGGCGGCTCCGCCCAGCACCGCGTCGGCGGCGGCGATCGCCGTCTGGGCGCTCCAGTAGGCCGAGTGCCAGGTGTGTGGGCCGATCGGACAGGCCGTGTCCGCCTGGTGGTAACCGGCGAGCCCCGCCGGATGATCGGGATAGACGAGGCTGCGGCCCTCGGGATGGATGTTGGGCACCACCTCCGGCCCGGCCCCCGGCAGCGCCGACCAGCGCTCGTGGATCGTTCGAAGGAACGCGAGGTAGTCGGTCGAGTGCACGGCGGCGATGGGCGCCATGCCCCGATCCATGGGCGCCCGGACCTCGAGCCCGAGAGCGCGCACGGCCGCCAGCAAGGCCTCGATCCGCGCCGGCTGCTCGGGGCTCGGCCGCAATGTGCCGGCCACGAGGAAATGCTGCGGATCGTGCTGCCGCTGCGCCTCGTGGAAAAAGACCTTCATGTGCTCCCGTCCGGTCCGGACCTGCCGGCTTGCGAAACGAGCTTGCCGCAGGCGGCCGCCCGGCTCAAGCGATCGGGCGCCAGGACTTGCGGGCGTAGAGATAGCGCTGGAACGAGCGGAGGTCGGCGCCGCGCAGGTGGCGAGCGGCGTCGGCGTCACCGCCTTCGATCGCCATCACCAGCTCGTCCTGCATATGCAGCGTGAAGTGCAGGAACTCGGGATCGAACGCCGCTTCCTCGGCCAGCGCCTCGGCAACGAAAGGCGCGTAGCGCAGGCGCAACCGGCGAATGATGTCGATCAGGATGGGCGAGCCCGAGCCATTGGCCAGCGCCAGGTTCCAGGCCATCATGCGCCGCATCGTCGGTTGCAGGTCCGCGCCGAAGCGCATGCCCCTGAGCGCTCTGGTATGGGTGTAGAGCTGACGCGCCTCGGCCGGCCGCTTGCGCGCGGCGAACCGGGCGGCGGCCTCGCCCTCGAGCAGGAAGCGCAGCGACCAGATCTCGTCGGCGGTCTTGCGGTCGAGCCTGGGCACCCGGATCGCCTTGCCCGGCGCCGAGCGCAGCGCCGCCGCGTCGATCAGCCGACCGACCGCCTCCCGCACCGGCTGCATGCTGGTATCGAGCGAGATCGCCAGCGTGCGCAGGCTGACCTTGGTCTCGGGTAGCCACTCACCGTCGAGAATGCGGCCTTCCAGGTCTTCGTAGACCCGCTGCGCGAGGGTCCGTGCCTCGGGCCCCTCACTGGGCGGGTCGCCGTCGCGTGGAGATGTCCCCTCGCGAACGACGCGCTTTGTCCCGGCGCTCCCGCCACCCGCCGGTTCGCGGGCGGCCACTCAGCCCGCGGCGAGCCGGGTGAGCTCCGGCGTCATCTCGTCGACGGCCGCGGCGAAGCGATCGACCGCCTGGTCGCACTCGGCCTTCGTGATGCAGAGCGGCGGCGAGAAGGAGATGACCTCGATGAACGGCAGGCCGCGCACCATGAGCCCGTGCTCGAGCGCCTTGGCGGCCACGAGCCGGTGCGGCAGGGTTTCGGCCTTGAACGGCCGGCGCTTCGCCCGGTCGGCGGTGAACTCGACGCCGATCATCAGTCCCTCGCCACGAACGTCGCCGATGAAGGGATGCTCGCCCAGCCGATCCTTCAGCCCGGCGAGCAGGTAGTCACCGACCGCGGCCGCGTTCGCCGCCATGTTCTCGCGCTCGAGGATGTCGAGATTGGCGAGTCCCACCGCACAACCCACGGGATGACCCGAATAGGTGAAGCCGTGCATCACCGGCCCGTGCGTCGGCGAACCTGCCTCCAGCACCTGCCAGACCCGCTCCGAGACGACCGAGGCGGAAACCGGGAAGTAGGCGCTGGTGACGCCCTTGGCGAGCGTCAGGAGATCCGGCTTCAGGTCGTAGAGTCCGGTGGCGAACCACTCGCCGGTACGGCAGAAGCCGGAGATCACCTCGTCGGCGATGAAGAGGATGTCGTGCTTACGAAGCACGGCCTGGACCCGCTCGAAGTAGCCCGCGGGCGGGATCAGGACGCCGCCCGTCCCCATGATCGGCTCGGCGATGAAGCCGCCGATGGTCTCCGGCCCCTCGCGCTCGATCATGGCCTCGAGCTCGGCGATCAGCCGGTCGCAGAACGCGGCCTCGCTCTCGCCATCCTCCGCGAAGCGGTAGTGATGCGGGCAGCTCGTGTAGAGGATGTCGACGTCCGGCAGGTTCCACGCCTTGTGGTAAGCCTCGATGCCGGTGAGCGACGAGGAAACCGTGGTGAGTCCGTGGTATCCGCCATTGCGCGAGATGATCTTCTTCTTCTCGGGCGTACCGCGCAGCGTCGCCCAGTAGCGGACGAGCTTGTAGTTCGTTTCATTGGCATCCGAGCCGGAAGTGCCGAAAAAGACCTTCGACATGTGCCGAGCGCCCGCCTGCTCGTGCAGCAGCTGCAGGACACGGTCGGCGAGGCGGATGGCGGATTCGTGCGACGACGAGCCGAAGAGGTGCCAGTAGTTCAGGTCCAGCATAGCCTGCTTCGCCGCCTCGGCGAGCTCCGGTCGGCCATAGCCGGCGTTGACGCACCAGAGACCGCCCGAGCAGTCGACGATCTCGGCCCCGCCGTGATCACGCAGGGTGGCGCCCTGGCCCCGGTCCATGATCAGGGGGCCGTTCTTCCGGTGCGCGGCGATCGAGGTGAGCGGGTGGAACAGGCTCTCGCGGTCCATGTCCTCGAGCGAGAAGTTCGTGCGTTCGTCGAGCATCACTGGTCCTCTCAGGTGATGGATCCCCGGGCCGGCAGCGCCTGCAACCTTCGAACTCTGGTTGCCCGCTCCGGTGACAGGCTCTACGCTGTGATCACAGATGGATTATCGGCCTTCCCTGGAAAACGCAACCATGCGCCTGGCCTGTGACACTGGTGGAACGTTCACCGATCTCGTGGTCGAGCGCTCGGGCGAAATCCGTCAGTTCAAGTCCTCAACCGTACCCGCGGACCCGGTGCAGGGCGTGCTCGACGTGCTCGGCCTCGCGGCCGCCGACTTCGGCCTCGATCGCACGGTATTTCTCGCCGAGGCCACTGCCTTCATCCACGGCACGACCCGCGCCATCAACGCCATCCTGACCGGCAACACGGCGCGCACCGCTTTCCTTACGACCGAGGGCCATCCCGACGTCCTCGTGATTCGCGAGGGCGGGCGCATCGAGCCCTTCAACTTCACCGTCCCCTACCCCGAGCCCTACGTGCCAAAACGGCTGACCTTCGAGGTGCCCGAGCGGATCGATGCGGCGGGCAAGATCGTCCTGCCCCTGGACGAGGCGGAAGTGCTCGCCATCATCGCCCGTCTCAGGGAACTCGAGGTCGAGGCCGTAGGCGTCTGCCTCCTCTGGTCGGTCGTCAATGGCGACCACGAGCGCCGCGTGGGCGAACTGCTCAGTGAGCACCTGCCCGGCGTGGCGGTCACGCTCTCGCATGTTCTCAACCCGACGCTGCGCGAGTACCGCCGCGCCTCGGCGACGGTCATCGACGCTTCGCTCAAGCCGCTCATGTTCACCTATCTGGACGGCCTGACCGACCGGCTGCGCCAGGCCGGCTTCAGGGGGCGCACACTGATGGTGACCTCGAGCGGCGGCATCATGGATGCCGAGGACGTGGCACGTTCGCCCATCCATGCGATCGACTCCGGCCCGGCCATGGCGCCCGTGGCCGGCCGCTTCTACGCCGGGCGCGACCTCGGGAGTGCCATGGCAATCGTCGCCGACACCGGCGGCACCAGCTACGACGTGAGCCTGGTTCGCGACGGACGCATTCCCTGGACCCGCGAGACCTGGCTCGGCCAGCGCTTCCGCGGTCATATGACCGGTTTTCCCTCGGTCGACGTTAAGAGCATCGGCGCAGGCGGCGGCTCGATCGCCTGGGTGGATTCGGGCGGGTTGCTGCGCGTCGGCCCAAGGAGTGCCGGCTCGACGCCGGGCCCCGTCGCCTATGGCAGGGGTGGCAGCGAGCCTACCGTGACCGACTGCTCCTTGATCCTCGGCCATATCGACGCCGACTTCTTCCTCGGCGGGGCCATGGCGCTCGACCGCGCGGCGGCGGTTGCGGCACTGGAGACCAATGTGGCGGCGAAGCTCGGCCTGTCGGTCGAGGAGGCGGCGGCCGCCGTGCTGGCGCTGGCCACCGAGAAGATGGTGGGTGCGATCGACGAGATCACCGTCAACCAGGGCATCGATCCGTCGTCCGCCGTGCTGATCGGCGGTGGTGGTGCCGCCGGCCTGAATGCCGTGGCGGTCGGCCGGCGGCTCGGCTGCGCCAGTGTGCTGATCCCCGAGGCCGGCGCGGTGTTGAGCGCCGCCGGCGCTCTCATGTCGGAGCTGGCATCCGACTATGCCCGGATGCAGTTCACCACCAGCCAGAAGTTCGATTTCGACTCGGTCGGCGAGGTGCTGGCGGCGCTCGAAAGCCGCTGCGAGGCCTTTGCCCGCGGCCCCGGCGAAGGCTCGCTCGAGACGGCGATCGAATTCTCGGTCGAAGCGCGCTACCCGCACCAGATCTGGGAGATCGAAGTGCCGCTGGCCGGCAGGCGGATCGACGGGCCCGAGGCTCTGGACGAGCTGAAATCCGCGTTCCACGACGTCCACAAGGCCATCTTCGAGATCTGTGACCGGGAATCGGAGGTCGAGTTCGTGACCTGGCGGGCCAAGGTGCGCTGCCGGCTGCGCAAGGCGGCGACCGGTCGAGTGCCCCCGCCGGAAAGCCAGGGCGATCTGCCGGTCCACCGCCGGGTCTACCTCGCCGGCTCCGGCTGGATCGAGGCCCGTGTCGCTCGTTTCGAGGCAATGGCGCCGGGCGAGCCCATACCGGGGCCCGCCATCGTCGAATCCTCGTTCACGACAGTCGTGGTCGACCCCGGAACCGTCGCCGTCCGGACGGCTGGCGGCGGGCTGCGGGTGACATTCTGATGGGACCCCACCGATGACCGCCGCCGCCACAGGCACGCCCCAGGATGCGATTCGCATGGCGCTCTTCTCCAGCCGGATCGAGAGCATCGCGCGCAAGATGCAGAACACGCTCTTCCGCACGGCACGCTCGGGCATCCTCAACACGGCGCACGATTTCTCGTGCTGCATCCTGACCGCCGACTGCCGCCTCCTGGGCTCGGCCGAGAGCCTGCCGATTCACACCCTGATCGGCCCCGACCTCATGTGCGAGGCGGTGAAGCGGCACCATCCGAAGCTCCGGCGCGGCGACTGCTTCCTGCATAACAGCCCTTATGAGGGAAATTCGCACGCCGCCGACCACTGCCTGATCGTGCCGGTTCTGGACGACGACGAGACCCTGCGCTTCTTCGTCCTCGCCAAGGCGCATCAGGCCGACTGCGGCAATGCCCGGCCGTCGACCTATCTCGCGGACGTCGCCGACGTCTACGAGGAAGGTGCTCTCATCTTCTCGGCGACCAGGATCCAGTCGGACTACCAGGACAACCAGGACATCATTCGTATGTGCCGGGCGCGCATTCGCGTGCCGGACCAGTGGTGGGGCGACTACCTCGCCGCGCTGGGCTCGGTCCGGATCGGCGAGCGCGGCCTTCTCGAGCTCGGCCGCGAGGTCGGCTTCGACGCCCTCGACGACTATGCCGAGGCCTGGTTCGACTATTCCGAGCGGAAGATGGTGCAAGCCATCCGCCGGCTGCCGTCGGGCAAGTCGACTGTCCGGACGGCGCACGACCCCTTCCCCGGCGTGCCGGATGGCATCCCGATCAAGGTCGAGGTGGAGGTTGACGCCGAAGCCGGCCGGATCACCGTGGACCTCAGGGACAACCCCGACTGCCAGCCCTCGGGCCTGAACCTCACCGAGAGCACGGCCGTCAGCGGTGCCATGGTCGGCATTTACAACGGGATCATGGACCACAGCGTCCCGGCCAATGCCGGGAGCTTTCGGTGCATTGACATCAAGGTGCGCGAGAACTGTTGCGTCGGCATCCCGCGCCACCCACACTCCTGCTCGGTCGCCACCACCAACCTCGCCGACCGCGTAACCAATCCGGTGCAGCGGGCGATCGCGGAGATCGCCAAGGGCTTCGGCATGGCCGAGACCGGCCCCATCATGCCGCCCGGCATCGCCGTCATCTCCGGCCGGGACCCTCGCCATGAGGGTGAGCCCTTCGTCAATCAGCTGCATCTCGCGATCAGCGGCGGCGCCGGCACCCCGGCGAGCGACGGGTTCCTCTCCATCATCCACGCCGGCAATGCCGGGCTGAGCCGCATCGACTGCGTGGAGGTCGACGAGTTGCACCACCCCATCATCGTGACCACCCGGCGCCTCGTTCCCGATACCGAGGGTGCCGGCGAGCATCGGGGGGCGCTCGCGATCCACGGCGAGTACGGACCGATCGATGGCTGCGACCTGCGCGTGCTCTACACCATGGATGGATCGATCAACGCTGCCGCAGGCGCCGTCGGCGGCCTGGACGGTGCCCCGTCGCGAGCCTTCAGGCGCAACCGGGATGGCACGCTGACAGAGCTTCCGGCCTGCCACGGACTGACCCTTGCTCCGGGGGAGCGGGTGGTCTCGTTCTCGGCCGCGGGCGGCGGCTACGGCACGCCGCTCGATCGCGACCCTGAGCTCGTGCTCCAGGACGTCGTCGAAGGCTGGATCAGCATCGAGCGCGCAAGGACGGTTTATGGTGTGGTAGTCGTGACCGAGGGGAACGACATGGCGATCGACAGCGCGGCCACCAACACCCTGCGGGCGGGCCGCGCAATCGGGGAGAGCGGAAGATGAGCGCGACCGAGACCGTCGACTGGTCGGCGGGCGCTGCCTATATCGATGGCCGCTTCATGCCTCTCGCGGAGGCGAAGATCCCAGTCACCGAGTGGGGTTATCGCCGCTCGGACGTCACCTATGACGTGACCGGCGTCTTCTTCGGCGCCTTCTTCCGCCTCGACGACCACATCGCCCGCTTCCGACGCTCGATGGAGCGGATGCGGATGCAGCCGAACGAATCCGACGCGGAGATCAGGGAGGTTCTTCTCGAGCTCGTTCGCAGGACGGGTCTGCGCGAGGCCTACGTGGCGATGGACTGCCTGCGCAGCCGGCCGCCGCGCGGCATGCCGATGCTGCCGGTCCATGCACGCGCCTATCTCGTCTGCTTCGCGACCCCCTGGGTTTGGCTCTTCTCGGAGGAGCAGCAAGCGCGGGGCGTGCATGCGATGATCGCGAAGACGCCGCGCATTCCAGCCGCTTCGGTCGATCCCACGGTCAAGAATTTTCACTGGGGTGACCTCACGGCGGCCCTCTTCGAGGCGCACGATGCGGGCTTCGATACGGCCGTCCTGCTCGACTCGGCCGGCAATGTCACCGAGGGGCCGGGCTACAACGTCTTCGCCGTCATCGATGGCACGGTCGTCTCGCCACCCGAGGGTGCGCTGGAAGGCATCACCCGCCGCTCTGTCTTCGAACTCTGCGAAGCGCTCGGCATCCCCTGCGAAGTGCGGCCGATTTCGGCACAGGAGCTCGAGGAGGCCGACGAGATCTTCTTTTCGACCACAGCGGGCGGGGTCATGCCGGTCAGCCGCCTCGGCGGGCGTATCCTCGGCAACGACCGGCCGGGCCCCATATCCGCCAGTCTGCGCGAGACGTTCTGGGACAAGCGCCGGCAGGGTTGGCATGCGACGCCGGTCGATTACGAAGGGGAGTCAGCGCGGCCGTGACCAGTGGGCGTACCAGGCCTTGAACTGGTCGAGCTGCGTCCTGGCGAAGTGCTTCTGGCTCGTTGACAGCTCATCGGTCTCGACGAAATTGTGCTCGTAGGCGGGATCGCCTTCCAGGGTCATCAGATACTTGTAGTAGAGGACGAGGTCGGTCCCCTCGTCGAACCATGACAGCACCGCGAGGGCCGACTCGAGCTCTTGGGCCTTGCGGCGTGCGTCGACGTCACCCTCGCGCGCCTGCTCGCAGAGCCGGATGAGATGGAGAACTTCGGCCGGCAGGGCGTTGCCGATGCCGGTGATGCCGCCCACCGCCCCGCACCTCACATAGCCGTGGAAGACGCAGGTATCGACCCCGACCATCAGCAGCAGGTCGTCCTCGGCGCCGGTGATGTGCTCGGCCGCATAGGTCATCGCCTCCGTGCCGCCGAACTCCTTGAAGCCGACGAGGTTCCTGTGGCTGCGGCGCAGCTCGCCGAAGAGGTCGGCCCGGGTAGCGAAGCCGTAATAGGGGCTGTTGTAGATGACCGCCGGCAGGTCGGGAGCGGCGGCGAGAATGGCGGAGAAATGCGCCCGCTGGGCGGCGAGCGAGCTGCCGCGCGACAGCACGCGGGGGATCATCATGAGGCCCTGGGCGCCGACCTCCTGGGCGTGGGCTGCGTGGGCGACCGCCGCCTTCGGGCTCTGGGCGCCCGTGCCCACCACCACGGGCACTCCGGCCGCGACGAGCCGGGCCACCCCCTCCTGCCGCTCCGCGTCGGTCAGAAGCGGCCAGTCGCCCATCGAGCCGCAATAGACGACTGCCCGCATCCCCGCATCGATCAGCCGGCGGCCGCAGTCGACGAGCGCATCGAAGTTGGGGCGCCGGTCGGCGGTGCAGGGCGTCATCAGCGCCGGCATGCAGCCCTTGAAGACGGAGATATCCATGGCGCTCAATCCTTCTCGCTTGCTTCTCGCGGCTGCCCGGCGGACCGCATCGGCCAGGTGTCCGACAATCGATAACCCTCCGGCCAGGGGTCGGCCGGATCGAGCATGTGCTGGTGCACGCCTGTGATCCAGGCACGGCCCTCGATGCTCGGGATGATGGCGGCGCAGCCTCCGACCTCCGTTTCCCGCTCGACCCGGCAATCGAAGACCGAATCGATGATCGAGATGCCCTGGAAACGCATGCCCTGCCGCAGAAGCCCCCGGGCGTGCAGGACCGCCATCCGGGCCGAGCAGCCGGTGCCGCAGGGCGAGCGGTCGAGCTTGCCCGGCTCGATCGCGACCGTGTTCCGTCCGGTCAGGACGCCGTCGACCTCTTGGACGGGATGTACGAACTGGCAGAAGGAGATATGGCCCCAGTCCGGGTTCGAGGGATGGGTGAAACCAAGCTGCTCGTTGGCCGCCGCCGTGATCCGCATGCCGAGCCGCGAGATGTCGAATGCCTCGTCCGGCCGGAGCGCGAAGCCGGCGGCCGCCGCATCGACGATCACGAAGCTGTCGCCGCCATAGGCCGTATCGACCTTCAGGCTACCCATTCCTTCCAACTCGATCGTAGCGTCCAACCGGGCCGCGAAGGAAGGATGGTTGACCACCCGGATGGATTCGGCCTTGCCGTTCCGGCAGCGGGCCACGACCTCGACCAGCCCGCCCGGCGCCTCGATCGTGAAACGCGTCTCCGGCTCCTCCATGGGCACGATGCCGGTATCCAGGAGCACGGTGGAGACGCAGATCGAGTTGGACCCCGACATCGGCGGCGTGTGGATCGGCTCCATGACGATCCAGCCGGTCACGGCCTGCGGGTCCTTTGGCGGAACCAGCAGGTTCACATGCCGGAAGACACCACCGCGCGGCTCGTTCAGCACGAAATTGCGCAGGCGCTGGTCCTTGTGGATCCAGCGCGCCTGCTCCCAGAGGGTGGCGCCGGGCGGGGGCGCCACGCCGCCGACGATGACGTCGCCCACCTCGCCTTCGGCATGGCAGCTGACGACATGAATAACCTTCGCGGAGCGCATCGTCGTTGCCTCAGGGAACGACGAGCACAGGCTTGCCGAGCACGTCCATCATCGGCTCGATACCGAGGCCCGGCGCCTCGGCCGGGCGCATCCGGCCGTCGACGCGCCTGGGCGCACCGCCGGCGAAGTCGACCGTGCCGTAGGAGTTGAAGTCGGTAGCGGAGAAGGCGAACTCCTCGGGCGTCGACAGCGCCAGATGCGCGATCGATGCCGTGACGATGTCGCCGCCCCAGGTATCCTCGATCGTCATCGGGATGCCGGCCGTGATGCAGATGTCGCGCATCAGGAGCGCCTTGGTCAGCCCGCCGACCTTCGAAATCTTCAGGTTGATGACGTCCATGGCTCCGTCGGCAATGCCCTGCATCAGGGCGTCCACGTCGCCGATCACCTCGTCCAGCACGAACGGCAGTGCGGTCCGCCGCCGGGTCACGAGGCATTCGCGGTAACTCGGGCAGGGCTGCTCGATATAGACGTCGACGTCACGCACGGCCTGCACGACCCGTGCCGCCTCGTGCATCGTCCAGCCCGTGTTGGCGTCGGCGACGAGGATGTCGCCGGACTGCATCAGTTCGGCGCATGCGCGGATACGCTCGATGTCGTCATCCGCGTTGCCGCCCACCTTGAGCTGGAACTTGGTGTAGCCCTCGGCGCGATAGCCCCTGATCTTGCGCGCCATCTCCTCCGGCGCCTCCTGGGAGATCGCGCGGTAGAGCCGGACGTCCGCCTGCGCGGCACCGCCGAGCAGCTTGTAGACCGGCAGTCCGGCCGCCTGACCCAGGATGTCCCAGCAGGCGACGTCGATCGCCGACTTGATGTAAGGATGGCCGCGCAGGACCGCATCCATGTGCCGGTTCAGGACGCGAAGGTCGCGCGGGTCCATGCCGATCACCTGCGGCGCCAGCTCTCGCAGCCCGGATCGCACGCCCAGTGCATAGGCCGGCAGATAAGCAGACCCGAGCGGACAGCATTCGCCGTAGCCGCGCAACCCGGAATCCGTCTCGACCTCGACGACGGTCGAATCGAAGACCTCGACGAAATTACCGTTCGACCAGCTGTAGCGGCCTTCCTTCAGCGGCAGGTCGACCTGGTAGACGCGAATGGCCGAGATCTTCATGGCGCAGTCCTCGATGCAAGGCAGATGGTCAAAGCACGGATCCCAGGAACTCCGCCGTCTCGGGACGCTCCGGCTGCTCGAAGATCTGCTTCGGCGTACCGATCTCGTGAATCAGCCCGTCCTTGAAGAAGGCGACCCGGTTCGACACTTCGCGCGCGAAGCCCATCTCGTGGGTGACGACTATCATGGTCATGCCCTCCCGGGCGAGGAGGCGCATGGTGTCCAGCACCTCGCCGACGAGTTGCGGGTCGAGGGCCGACGTCACCTCGTCGAACAGCATGTAGCTCGGGCTCATCGCCAGCGCCCGGGCGATCGCCATGCGCTGCTGCTGCCCGCCCGAGAGCTTGCCCGGGAAGACTTCGAGCTTGTCCTGCAGGCCGACATGCTCGAGCTGCCGGATGGCGATGGCGTCGGCCTCCGCGCGCGGCTTGCCGAGCACCTTGCGCAGGGCCAGCGTCGTGTTCTCGAGGACCGTGAGGTGCGGAAAGGCATTCCACTGCTGGAACACGATGCCGATCTTGCGGCGCAGCTTGTTGAGGTCCGTCGACTTGGCGTGCACCTCGACGCCATCAACCAGAATGCGCCCCGAATCGATGGGCTCAAGCCCGTTGATGCACATAAGCAGGGTCGACTTGCC
>CAZGUW010000035.1:22216-25688 GCA_964528705.1 uncultured Geminicoccaceae bacterium | reverse complement strand
TGACCGGCATGGAACTGCTCGATCGCCAGCATGCGTTTCGCCACGCAACGGGCACCGCTGTCCCGATCGACGCCCGTCAGCTCGCCCATGCGCTCGGCAAGATCGGCGGACGGTGTGACCGTGATGTAGCGGCCGGCCCATACTCCAAAGACCGAAGGGATCAGAAGCGCCGGGTCACCGGTTTCCTCGGCGAGCTCGAGCGCTCGTTCGAAAGCCGCCCGTGTCGCCGGCGCCTGGTAGCCGAGATTGGCGATAAGCGCCTGGCCGAGCTGCACCTGAAGCGCGAGTTCGCGCTGCTGAGGGGTGCCGTCTCCGCTGTGCTCGCGGGCCAGGCGGATCGCCGCATTAAAGGCAGCGATCGCCTCCTTGTAGGCCGGACGCGCCAACGCCGCGGCGCCGGCGCGCGCCCAACGGTCGAGCGCCTCGACCATCAGCCCGGCCGCCTCGGCGTGCTGGGCGAGGATCTCGGGTGGGGTGCCCTCGTCCTTGTCGAGCAGCCGAAAGACCCGCTCGTGGAGCTCCCGGCGGCGGCTCCGGAGCAGGCTCTCATAGGCCGCGTCGCGCACCAGCGCGTGCTTGAAGAGGTAGCTGGCATCGGGCGGCACACCGCGACGAAAGACCAGCTCGGCCTCGACCAGGCGCTGCATGGCTTCGGCCAGCTCGGCATCGGGCAGGCCGGCCAGGGCAGCGATCCTGCTGTGATCAAAGCTGCGGCCGATCACGGCGGCGGTCTGCGCCACCTCCTTGACCGGGTGCAGCCTGTCGAGACGGGCCATCAGCGAGTCCTGCAGCGAGGTCGGAATGGCCACGTGATCGAGCGGGCCATCGAGCAGCCAGGCGTCGCCGCTCTCACGCAAGACGCCCGATTCGAGCACCGCCTTGGTCATCTCCTCGACATAGAGCGGCACCCCGTCGGTGCGGGCCCCGATCTCGGCCACGAGATCCGCCGGCAGCGCCTTGCTCCGGGTGACGCGGGTGATGATTGCCGCCGTGGCCTCGCGGCCGAGCCGGTTGAGGACGAGGCGGGTGACGATCGGATGGCCGCCGAAGCCGTGCGTGAAGCCCGGCCGGGCGGTCAGCAGCAGCAGGACGGGCGCGGTTGCCACTTGATCGAGCATCATCTCGATCAGCTCGAGCGTCGTCGGGTCGATCCAGTGCACGTCCTCGACCACGAGCAGCACCGGCTGCCGCCTCGCGAGGCCCGAGAGCTGGTCGAGCAGGGCCTGGAGCGTGCGCTGGCGACGCTGCTGCGGTGGCAGCTCGAGCCGCCCGTAGCGCGCCTCGCCGTCGATGCCGAGCAGGCCCGACAGGAGCTGCGCCGCCTCAACGACATCGTCGACCGCTCGTGCCAGCAGCGCCTCGAGCTTGTCCAATATTGTGTCGGTCGAGTCCGTGCCGGCGATCTGGGCGGCCATGCCGAGATGCTGGATCACGGGCCAGAGCGGGCTGTCGCGGTGATAGGGCGAGCACTGGTAGCGTAGACTGACGTCGAAGGGCTCGGCGGCGAGCGCTTCCAGGAGTGCTGCCGTGATCCTGGACTTGCCGATGCCCGCCTCGCCGGCGAGCAGCACCAGCTGCCCCTCGCCGGCCAACGCCTGCCGCCACCGCTCCATGAGCAGGGCCAGCTCCAGCTCGCGGCCGACGATCGGCAGGAGATCGGCGCCGCTGCGGGCGATGAAGCGGCTCTCGGTCTGCCGCTCGGCCCAAACCGAGAAGGCCGACACTGGCTCGGCCAGGCCTTTCACCTCCCGGCTGCCGAGATGGACCACCTGGAAGATGTCGCCGAGTAGTCGCCGTGTCGCCAGGGCGATCACCACCTGCCCGGGCCCGGCCAGCGCCTGCAGCCGGGCCGCCAGGTTGGGCGTGTCGCCGACCACCGTCTGCTCGCTGGCGGCACCCTCCCCGATCAGCTCGCCGACCACCACCAGCCCCGTGGCGATGCCGACCCGGCAGGCGAGCGGCGCTCCATCGGCCGTGAGCCGTGCCACCGCATCACGAACCGCCAGCCCGGCCCTGACTGCGCGCTCGGCCTCGTCCTCGTGCGCCCGGGGCCAGCCGAAATAGGCCAGGACCCCGTCGCCCATGAACTTCGCCACATGCCCCTCGAACCGCGCGATCTCGCCAGCCACCGCATTCTGGTAGGCACGCAGGACGGCACCCATCTCCTCCGGGTCGAGCCGCGCCGAGAGCGCCGTCGAGCCGACGAGATCCACGAACATCACGGTGAGCTGGCGCCGCTCGGGCGCGGATGCGAGTGGTGGGGACCCGAGCGTCGCCGGCGCCGCCCCGAGCTCCTCGATCGCCTTGAGCACCGTTTTGCGCGGGCCGAGCGGCAGGCCGATCTCCTTGAGATCGGCGTCGGTCAGGTCGGCGAGGTTCCCGGCCGTCAGCTCGGCGTCAGAGAAGACCGAAGCATAGCGCTCCAGGCCCAGGCCGCGCAGCCATTGCTCGACGTCCATTCCCGCTTCCCGACTCGGGCGACCGGTCGATCACCCCGATTGTACCGGGAATGGGCGAATGGCGCGACCTACATGGCGCACTCGGCGGCATAGGCGTCAGCGTGATCCTCGAGCACCGTGCCGATGATGCGGTTGGTGACATTGCCGCTGTCATCGACATAGGCCTCGCGCACGTAGATGTCCTGGATCGGGTGCTGGTTCGGCCCGAAGCTGAAATCGCCGCGCACCGAGACGAAGTCGGCGGCCCGAAGCGCCTCGCGGAAGGCGTCCTGGTCCGAGACGTCGTCGCCGACCGCGTCCATGGCGCTGAGCAGCAGGTTGGCGGTGTCGAAGCCCTGGCTCGCATAGAGCGTCGGATAGCGGCCGTACTTCTCCCGGTAGGCGGCGACGAAGGCCTGGTTGGCCTCGTTGTCGAGGTCGGGCGACCACTGCGAGGTGTTCTTGATGCCGACCGCCGCGTCGCCCACCGCGTCGAGGAGGGTGTCGTCGAACGAGAAGGCCGGGCCGAAGAACGGGATCTCCTGGCTGATCCCGGCCTGCGCCGCCTGCTTGACGAAATTGATGCCCATGCCGCCCGGATAGAAGAAGAAGACCGCGTCGGGCTCGGCGGCACGGAGATTGGCGAGCTCCGCCGCGTAGTCGGTCTGGCCGAGCTGGGTGTAGACCTCGCCGGCGATGCCGCCCTCGTAGAACCGCTTGAAGCCGGTCAGCGCGTCCTTGCCGGCCGGGTAGTTGGGGGCCAGCAGGTAGACATTGTCGAAGCCCTGCTCGGCCACATAGGCGCCCATCGCCCCGTGCAGGTCGTCGTTCTGCCAGGCGACGTTGAAGTAGTTCTCGTGGCAGCCCTTGCCGGCGAGCGCCGAGGGCCCGGCATTGGGCGAGAGATAGATCATCCCGCCCCGGACCAGCTTCGGCACCACCGCCATGGCGACGTTCGAGAAGATGATGCCGGTCATCACCTGGGCACCATCGCGCTCGACCATGCGCTCGGCGATCTGCACGCCGTTCTCGGG
>CAZGUW010000035.1:5364-22206 GCA_964528705.1 uncultured Geminicoccaceae bacterium | reverse complement strand
GGTTCTCCTTCGTTCCGCTGCGGCTGGCGACCTACCTCGGCTTCTTCGTCGCCAAGCGGTTCAAGATCTTCGTTCTCGCGCAGAATCCAAGGCAGTACGAAGCGATTGAACGTCTCGGCGATCTGCACGCCGTTCTCGGGCTCGAGCCCGTCATCCTCGACCAGGAGCTCGATGCGATCGGTCGCCCCCGCCATCTCGAGCGCCAGGATGAAGCCGTCGCGCACGTCCTCGCCGAGATAGCCGGCGCCGGTCGAGAGCGTCGTCACCATGCCGACCTTGACCGGCTCCGCCGCCACCGCGCCAGCGAACAGGCCGAGTGCCGCCACACCGCCGATCAGCCCATGCTTGAGTCCCATGCCACCCTCGCTCTTCGTTGTTCTTGGCATCCGCCAGATGCTCCGGCGGTAGCGCGAAGCCGGTGGCAAGGCAAGGGCGGCCCCTTCGGCCGCCTCAGGGGATGAGCACCGCCGCACCCGTGAGGGCGCCCCGGCGGAGGTCCGCCAGCGCCTCGTTGGCACGCTCGAGCGGATAGGGCGTCACCTCCGTCGCGACCCCGGCTTCGGCGGCGAGCGCCAGGAATTCCTCGCCGTCGCGCCGGGTCAGATTGGCGACCGAGACGATCCGCCGCTCGCCCCAGAGGATGGCATAGGGGAAGCTTGGGATGTCGCTCATGTGGATGCCGCCGCAGACCACGACCCCGCCCTTCCTGACCGCCCGGAGCGCCGCCGGTACCAGCGCCCCGACCGGGGCGAAGAGGATCGCCGCGTCGAGCGGCTCGGGCGCGGGCTCGTCGGAGCCGCCGGCCCAGACCGCACCCAGCCGGCGGGCGAAGGCCTGCGCCGCGGCGTCGCCGGGGCTGGTGAAGGCGAGGAACCGGCGGCCATGGTGGCGCATCACCTGGGCGAGGATGTGCGCCGCGGCGCCGAAGCCGTAGATGCCGATCACCTGCGCCTCGTCCGCCATGACCAGCGAGCGGTAGCCGATCAGCCCGGCGCAGAGCAGTGGTGCCAGCTCGGCGTCGCCCGGCCCCTCCGGCAGCGGGAAGACATAGGCCGCATCCGCCACGCAGGCCTCGGCATAGCCGCCGTCGATGGTGTAGCCCGTGAAGCCCGGCGCATCGCACAGGTTCTCCGCACCCCGCCGGCAATAGGAGCAGCACCCGCAGCTGTGGCCGAGCCAGGGCACTCCCACCCGTTGGCCGACCTCGAGTCCATCGACATTCGCGCCGAGCGCCGCGACCCGGCCGACGATCTCGTGCCCCGGCACCAGCGGCAGCTTCGGCTCGGTGAGCTCGCCATCGAGGACGTGCAGATCGGTCCGGCAGACCCCGCACGCCCTGATCTCGATCAGCACCTGTCCGGCACCCGGCACCGGCCGCGGCAGAAGCTGCAGCTCGAGCGGCTCGCCCGGTCGCGTCAGGACCATCGCCCGCATCGCACAGCCCCCTTTCGTTGGAGCGGATCATGGAGCGTAGCGGCGAGCCGCCGGGTGGCCAAGCGCATCCTACTTGACCCGGCGGCGCGCTGTAGCATCTTCGACGTCATGCGCAGCCTCGCCACCCTCGCCCTTGTGCCCCTGCTCCTCGGCCTGCCGGCGGCGGCCGGCGCGGCGAATATCGAGGCGGGCTACAGCGTGCGCTGGGCCGGGATCGAGATCGGCCGCTTCGAGGTCGACCTGCGCACCGGCGCCGACGGGTACCGGATGAGCTACGCGGCCCGGACGACCGGCGCCGTCGCCTGGTTCTTCGAGTTCGAGAGCATGGGCCTCGCCACGGGCCGGCTCACGACCGCAGGGCCGAGCGTCGACCGGTACGAGGGCCGTAGCGTCAGGGACGAGGACCGCTCCAGCCACTGGCAGGTCGACTTCGCCCCGGACGGCACGGTCGCCGGGGTGGTGCTCGACGCCGACAGCCGGGGCGACCGGGAGCCCGTGCCGGCCGAGCTCATGGTCGCACCCGACCCCTTCACCCTGGCGCTGCAGGGGCTGCTCGAGGCGGCTGCCGGCAAGCGGCTCGAGGGAAAGAGCTTCGACGGCAAGCGCGTCATGGGCTTCTACATGGACTGTGCCCCGGCGCCCGCACCGGTCCACCCGGCGGCCTTTCCCGCACCGCGCGGCGGGGCGCTCGTCTGCACCGCCGATGGCGAGCTCCTCGCCGGCCGCTCGAAGCGCTGGGGCGACCGCACCGACGAGCACAACCGGGACCGCCCGCCGGCCCGCCTCTGGCTGGCGCCGGACGTCGGCGGCGTGCCGCACTGGCCCGTGCGGATCGAGGCGGAGGCCCGCTTCGGGTCCATCACCATCGAGCTCGATCACCTGGTCGAGCCGGCGGCCTAAGCCGCCCGCCCGTTCCGATTGGGCTTGCTGACCTTCCGGCCCGTGTGGTTCAAGGCCCGAAGGCCGGGGCGCGAAGGACGCGAGCGGGCCTGAGGAGGCACTGCCGGGAAACGCGATGCAACTCGCCCTCATCGTCCTGCTGCCATTCATCGGCGCGCTGCTGCCACCGCTGCTGATCCGCGCGGGCCGCAATGCCTGCGCCACCACCACCTTCGTCGTCACGCTCACCGCCCTGCTCATGCTGCTGGTGCAGGTGCCGGCCGTCCTGGCCGGCGAGGTGCTGCAGTTCCGCCTCGAATGGCTGCCGGCGCTCGGCCTCGACGTGAACTTCTTCCTCGACGGCTACGGCCTGCTGTTCGCCGGGCTGATCCTGTTCATCGGCCTTCTGATCATCACCTATGCCCGGTTCTACCTCTCCCGCGAGGACCCGATGGGCCGCTTCATGGCCTATCTCCTGCTCTTCCAGGGGGCGATGGTCGGCATCGTCCTCTCCGACAACATCCTGCTCCTGCTGATCTTCTGGGAGCTGACCAGCCTCTCCTCGTTCCTCCTGATCGGCTACTGGAACCACCTGCCGGAAGGCCGCCAGGGCGCCCGGATGGCGCTCATCGTCACGGGCTCGGGCGGGCTCTCGATGATCGCCGGCATGCTGCTGCTCGGCCAGATCACCGGCTCCTACGACCTCACCGTCATCCTCGGCCAGGGCGAGCTGATCAAGGAATCGCCGCTCTATCTGCCGGCGCTGCTGCTCATCCTCGGCGGCTGCTTCACCAAGTCGGCGCAGTTCCCCTTCCACTTCTGGCTGCCGCACGCCATGGCGGCGCCCACCCCGGTCAGCGCGTATCTGCACAGCGCCACCATGGTGAAGGCCGGCATCTTCCTGCTCGGCCGGCTCTGGCCGGCGCTCGCCGGCACGGAGGAGTGGTTCTACATCGTCGCCACGACCGGGCTCGCCACCATGGCGATCGCCGCCTGGATCGCGCTCTTCAAGAACGACCTGAAGGCCCTGCTCGCCTTCTCGACGGTGAGCCATCTCGGCCTCGTCACCATGCTCTTCGGCTTCGGCACGCCCTTCGCCGCCATGGCCGGCGTGCTGCACATCATCAACCACGCCACCTTCAAGTGCGCGCTCTTCATGACCGCGGGCATCGTCGACCACGAGACCCACACCCGCGACATCCGCCGCCTCGGCGGGCTCATGATGCTGATGCCGGTGACCGGCACCATCGCCACCGTCGCCGCCTTCTCGATGGCCGGCATCCCGCCGCTCAACGGCTTCCTCTCCAAGGAGCTCATGCTGGAGGCCGCGGCCCATACCGACTGGCTCGGCAGCCATCTCGTCATCGGCGGCATGGCCACGCTCGCCGCCCTCTTCTCGGCCGCCTACTCGTTCCGCTACATCTTCCACGTCTTCATCGGCCAGCAGCGCGACGACTACCCGCACCAGCCGCACGACCCGCCCTTCGGCATGTGGGCGCCGCCCGCGATCCTCGTCGTCCTCGTCGTGCTGATCGGCCTCTTCCCCAACACCATGGTGGGTGACCTGCTCGCCGTCTCGGCGGGTGCCGTGACCGGCGGTGCCCTGCCGGACTACAAGCTCGCACTCTGGCACGGCATCACCCCGGCCCTGCTCATGAGCCTCGTCGCGACGGTCGGCGGCGCCCTCCTCCTCTGGCAGTACCGGGCCGGGCTCGGCCTGCGCAGCTACTTCTGGCGGCCCGAGGCCAAGGCGATCTTCGAGGGGCTCATCGATATCGTCGTGGCCGCGAGCCGCGTCGGCACCATGGTGCTGCAGAACGGTTCGCTGCAGCGCTATCTCGCCATCACCATCTCGGCCGCCATCGTCATCGGCTATGCGGGTTTCCTCGGCACCTCGCTCGAGCCCGGCACGCGGGCACCCCTGGATGCGCCCTGGATCGCCGTCACCACCTGGCTCGTGCTCATCGTCGCCTGTGCCGCAGTCGTCGTCCTGCACCGGCGCCGGCTCTTCTCGCTGATCGTTGTCGGCGTGCTCGGCCTGATCGTCAGCCTCGCCTTCCTCTACCTCTCGGCCCCCGACCTGGCGCTGACGCAGATCTCGGTCGAGGTGGTCACGGTCGTCCTCATGCTCCTGGCGCTCAACTTCCTGCCCAAGGAATCGCCGCAGGAGACGACGCTCGGCCGCCATGTTCGCGACGGCGCCATCGCCGGCCTCGCCGGGCTCGGCATCGCCGGCGCCATGTACGCCGTGCTGACCCGCGACTTCTCCACGATCTCCGATTACCACCTCGCCAACTCGAAGACCGGCGGCGGCGGCACCAATGTCGTCAACGTCATCCTCGTCGACTTCCGCGGCTTCGACACCTATGGCGAGATCATCGTGCTCGGCATCGCCGCCCTCACCATCTTCGCCCTGCTCGACACGGCGCTGCAGGGCGCCTGCGGCCGCCGGCTGATGGAGTGGCAGGCCGACCAGGCCCGCTCCGCCGACCGGCACCCGATGATGATGGTGGTCGGCACCCGCGCCATGCTGCCTTTGGCGCTGATGGTCGGCGTCTACATCTTCCTGCGCGGCCACAACGAGCCGGGCGGCGGCTTCATCGCCGGGCTCGTCGTCGCCATCGCCCTGCTCATGCAGTACATGGCGAGCGGCTTTGCCTGGGCGCAGGAGAAGGCGCGCGTCGACTACCACGCGATGATCGCGACCGGCGTGCTCGCCGCCGGCCTCACCGGCATCGCCGCATGGTTCTTCGGCTGGCCTTTCCTCAAGAGCACCTTCACCTATCTCCATCTGCCGTTCATCGGCGAGGTGGAGGTGGCCTCCGCCATGGGCTTCGATCTCGGCGTCTTCCTCTGCGTCGTGGGCTCGGTGATGCTGGCCCTCGCCAATCTCTCGCGCATCGGCCGGATCGCCGAGCATCTGGAGGTGCCGGAAGGACCCATGGACGTCGATCCCTCCAAGCTCATCGACCCGGCCGTCGTGCCGGCCGCGCATTGATGGGCGCCGGCATGGAGCTCCTCGTCTCCACGGGTGTCGGTGTCCTGGTTGCGGCCGGCGTCTATCTCGTGCTCAGGGCGCGCACCTTTCCGGTGATCGTCGGCCTCGCCCTCCTCTCCTACGCGGTCAACCTGCTGATCTTCAGCATGGGGCGCCTCGTCGTCGACCGCCCGCCGATCCTCAGCCTCTATCTCGACGCCTACACCGATCCCCTGCCGCAGGCGCTGGTGCTCACCGCCATCGTCATCTCCTTCGGCATGACGGCGCTGATCGTCGTCATCATCCTGCGCAGCTTCCTCGAGACCGGCAGCGACCACGTCGACGGCGACGAGGAAACCCGGCTGACCGAAACGGGCGAGCGGAGCGGCCGTTGAGCAACCTCCTCGCCCTGCCCATCGTCCTGCCGTCGCTGATGGCCGCCGTCATCGTGCTGGCGATGCGCCACGACATCGTGCTGCAGCGGGTCTTCAGCATCGCCTCGGTCACCGTCGTCCTCGCCGTCTCGATCTGGATCCTGATCCGCGCCGCCAGCGGCGAGGTCATGGTCTACGAGCTCGGCGCCTGGCCCGCCCCCTTCGGCATCGTGCTGGCGATCGACCGGCTCGCCGCGCTGATGCTGCTCCTGACCTCCGTCGTGGCCCTCCTCGTCCTGCTCTACGCCAG
Source organism: uncultured Geminicoccaceae bacterium (assembly GCA_964528705.1). Taxonomy (GTDB): domain Bacteria; phylum Pseudomonadota; class Alphaproteobacteria; order Geminicoccales; family Geminicoccaceae; genus SLRI01. The sequence continues at coordinate 16,232 of CAZGUW010000035.1, read as the reverse complement.
CGCCGGCGACGACACCCGCGGGCGGCACTTCCACGCGCTCTTCCAGTTCCAGCTCATGGGGCTGAACGGCGCCTTCCTCACCGGCGACATCTTCAACCTCTTCGTCTTCTTCGAGGTGCTGCTGATCGCCTCCTACGGCCTGATGCTGCACGGCGTCGGCCCGCGCCGGCTCCGGGCCGGCACCCACTACGTGGTCGTGAACCTCGTGGGCTCGACCCTCTTCCTCTTCGCCGTGGCCTTCATCTACGGCGTCACCGGCACGCTCAACATGGCCGACCTCGCGGTCAAGGTCGGCCAGGTGCCGGCCGGCGACCAGGCCATCCTGCAGCTTGGCGCGCTCCTCCTGCTCGTCGTCTTCGGCGTCAAGGCGGCGCTGGTGCCGCTGCATTTCTGGCTGCCCGCCACCTACTCCTCGACCTCGCCGCCGGTCGCCGCCCTCTTCGCCATCATGACCAAGGTCGGCGCCTACGCGATCATCCGCGTCTACATCTCGATCTTCGGCGCCGGCGCCGGCGATGCCGCCTGGGTCGCCGGCCCCTGGCTGCTGCCGGCCGCCCTCGTCACCCTCGTGCTCGGCATGGTCGGCGTGCTCGCCGCCCGCTCGCTCCGCTGGATGATCTGCTTCTCGGTCATCGGCTCGATGGGCACGCTCTTCACCGCCATCGGCATCTTCGACCCCGTCGCCACCGCGGCCGGGCTCTACTACCTGCTGCACTCGACCCTGATCGCCGCCGGCCTCTTCCTCCTGGTCGACCAGATCGCCCTGCGGCGCGGGCAGACCGACGACCGGCTGGAGCTCGCCCCCGTCCCGGCGCAGGGCGACCTGCTTGCCGGCTTCTTCTTCATCGGTGCCATCGCCTTTTGCGGCCTGCCGCCGCTCTCGGGCTTCATCGGCAAGCTCCTGATCCTCGACGCGGTGCAGTTCAACCCGCACTGGCCCTGGATCTGGGCACTTATCCTCGTGACCTCGCTCATCGCCATCACCGGCTTCGCCCGCGCCGGCAGCCTCGTCTTCTGGAAGGGCCGGACGGCGTCGGTGGAGGAGCCCGATCCCGAGGCGACGCCCCATTCCGGCCCTGCGCCGGCGCGGCCGGTGCCGCTTGCCGTGGTCGCCCTCTTCCTCCTCGGCACGGCACTCCTCACCGCGTTCGCGGCGCCGATCGGCCGCTACGTCGACGCCACCGCGGCGCAGCTCCACGACCCGGTGGACTACATCGAGGCCGTGCTCGGCGTCGCCACGCTCGCCCCGACGGAGGAGGTCGAGGAATGAAGCTGCACCGCCGCTGGCTGCGCCATCCCCTCATCACCCTGGTGCTGGCCGGCTTCTGGCTGCTCCTGATGAACGAGATCACCCTCGGCGGCATCGTCATGGGCCTCTTCCTCGGCGTCGTGATCCCGCTCTACACCAGCCGGTTCTGGCCGGAGGCGCCGGCCATCCACAACCTGCCCAGGGTCGCCGAGTACACCCTCATCGTGCTCTGGGACATCATCGTCGCCAACGTCCTGGTCGCCTACTGGATCCTCTTCTGGAAGGTCGAGCGGCTCAAGCCGAGCTTCATGACCGTGCCGCTCGACATCTATTCGCCGGAGGCCATCACCATGCTCGCCGGGACCATCACCATGACGCCCGGCACGGTCTCCTGCGACCTCTCGGCGGATGGCCGGGCGCTCCTCGTCCACGGCCTGCACACACCCGATGTCGAGGGCACGGTGGCCGACATCAAGAATCGCTACGAGCGACGGCTCAAGGAGATCTTCGGATGATCGAGCTCGCCCTCGTCTACGGCTTCATCGCGATCGCCCTGGCGCTGCTCTGCACCGCCTGGCGCCTGTCGTTCGGCCCCACCATTCCCGATCGCATCCTCGCCCTCGACACCATGGTGATCGACGCCCTGGCGCTCATCATCCTCTACGGCATCCACCACGGCCGCTCGGTGCTGTTCGAGGCCGCCATCCTGATCGCCATGGTCGGCTTCATCTCGACCGTGGCCTATTGCCGCTTCATCCTCCGCGGCGACGTGATCGAGTAGGCCAATCATGCTTATGCTCATCGCCGAGGCCCTCGTCGCCCTCCTGATCGTCATCGGCAGCACCTTCGCCCTGATCGGCTCCTTCGGCCTGGTCAAGCTGCCCGACCTCGTCACCCGGCTGCACGGGCCGACCAAGGCGACGACGGTCGGCGTCGGCGCCGTGCTGATCGCCTCGATGATCTACTTCACTGTGCTCGAGGGCAGCTTCTCCCACCACGAGCTGGTCATCACCCTCTTCCTCTTCCTGACCGCACCGCTGACGGCCAACATCATCGCGAAGGCCTACATGCACCGGCACATTCCCCACGACGACCTGCCGCCGACTGAATGCGGGGAAGGCTGGGCCACCTACGACCCGCCCGGCGAGGAAGGTCCCCTGCCCCCGACCCAGAAGCCCGTCACGGAACCTCAGGCCAAGCCTCCAGCAGAAGCGTGACTTCCGGCGAGCCCATCTCGAGATCGCCCGCCTCGGGACGCAGCCTCGCACCGGCCTTCAGCAGCAGCGCGACCGTGCGCGGGTAGTCGCCCCGCTCGCGGCCCGGGCAGTTGGCAGAGCCGTGGATCGCCGTGCCGAGTGCGGTGCCGCCATACATGTTGGTCCGCTCGAGATCGACGCCCCGCTCGAGATAGAGCTCGACGATCGGCACATGCCCCCACCAGGCCGCCGCATGGATCGGCGGCATGCCGGACTCGCCGGGCCGGTCGGGGTCGAAGCCGAGCTCGGCCATCAGCCGCAGCACGGAAAGGTTCCGCGCGTCCATGGCGAGCTCGGTCGGCCGCTGCAGGTCCCGCTCGCCGAGCCGGTCGAGCAGCCCCGGCTCGGCCTCCAGCAGGGCGCGGGCCCGGGCACCGTCGCCCGCCATGATGGCGGCCATGAGGCGCTCCTCGGCACCGAGCGGCGTCGCGAGCCCCCGCTCCTCGAGCAGCCGCACCATGCTCGCATTGCCCGAGGCCACGGCGAGCGCATAGGCCGTCCGGCCCTCGAACCGGGCCATGGCGTCGGCCCCGTGATCGAGCAGCAGGGCGCCGATTGCCGCCGAGCGGCCGCGCAGGATCGCATGGTGCAGCGCATTCCGCCTGTCCGCCCCGTCGTCCGTCGGGTGGACGAAGAGCGGGGCGTTGGGATCGGCGCCATGGGCGAGGAAAAGCTCCGTGCCCGCCACGCTCTCGCGGTCCAGCATCCGATAGAACGCATTGGTCCGCCCGACCTCCGCCCCGTGCCGGAAGAGCAGCGCGACCCCGTCGAGGCTGTCGAGCTCGGTCGCGTGGTAGAGCGATTCGTTGTCGTTGGGGTCGGCACCGCGCTCGAGGAGTGCTGCCGCCAGTTCGAGGTCGCCGGCATGGCCGAGGGCACCGTAGAGCGGGCTCAGCAGATGGTCCGATCCCGGCTCGGCCGGAAAGCCCTGGTTCACGTCCGCCCCGGCCGCCAGCAGCGCGTCCAGAAGCTCGATCGCCACCGCCGTGCTGCCGGGTTCGTGCTTTGAGTAGCAGACGTGATGGATTGGCCAGCGTCGCCCGATCGGCCGCGTCGCCAGCCCCGGCTCGACCGCCAGCGCCGCCAGCGCCGCGTCCCGGCGGCGCAGCGCCAGCTGCAGCCCGAGATGCGCATCGGCGAGGCTCGCATCGAGGGCCAAAAGCCGCCCGCTCATGAACGCGTTGCCGCTCGTCACCGCCCGCTCGAGGGCGGCCACGCGCTGTTCCCTCGTCATCGCGGCCGCCTCAACCGCAAGCTTGAGCCGGGGCCAGCTCTCGGCCCCGGCCTCGCGCGCCACCACGTGCAGGCAGTCGGCATGGCACGCCGCCGCGGGGTCGCGGCGCCGGCCGAAGACCGCCTGGAAACGCGCGAGGGCGGCCGGATCGCCGGCGTGCAGGGTACGGCGCAACGACTTGGCGGCGCGCCTGGCGCTCACCAGGTCGCGAGGAGAAACGAAGGAAGGGAAATCGGGCATGACGCTTTCTCCGCGAGCCCATCGTCCACCTTGGGGCACGAGAAAGTCCGTCATCGCCGGAGCGTCTGGAGCCGGGGTGAGACCGCTCTTTCCGTGGACGGGAGGCGCCCCCGCGCGCCTGACGCATGGCTAACGCATGCCGGCCCCGCTCACAAGCCCCGGGCGAACGGGCCGGCATCGATCGGTTCGATCCGCAAGAACGAGCGCCCTGTGACGTGCGCTACAGTCGCGCCCGGTCGCGAGTGTATGCTATCCAAAATTAAAGGATCGGGAGCGCACGCGGCGGCATCACGGTGGCCGCCGTCGCTGGATCAAACCCGAGCGTGAGCCGGCCAAGGCGGCTGCGCCGAAACGATCAGGAGCGCCGAACCATGACGATCGAACTGGTGATCGATTACGGTACCGGAGCGACCAAGAGCTTCTCGTGCATCCCCCATCACGACGACATGACCGTCGAGGATGCGATCCGCGCGGCCGAGGACATGGCGCCCGGGCTGCACTACGCCGTCGATATCGGCTTCGTCAATCGCGCCGGGCTGGGCGTCGTCCTCGTCACCGAGGTCGACGGGATCAAGGCCGAGAACGGCTCTGCTTGGAAGCTCAGCGTCAACGGCGAGCCGACGCACTGGTCGAAGCAGGTGACCAACCTCAAGATCGAGCCGCGCGACGCCGTGCTGCCCGATTACGCGACCGTGCGCCTCGCACGGGTCGAGCATGCCGAAGACTGAGATCGGCGGGAATCGACGAGCGCCAGCGGGCGGGCGGGCTCGGCAAGCAAGCTGACGCATCGCGGGAAGCAGCGGAGTTCCCCTGCACCGGATGGGCGGGCGGCCCCGGCGGGATGCTGCCGGGCTGCCTCAATCGGTGTGAAAAACCTCCTCCATCGGCGCCCACCACTCGCCCTCGGCACGGCTCTCGATCGGCGCCTGCATGGGGCCGCAGAGCTTCCACCATTCCTGCGTCTTGGCGTTCTCGGCCATGGCCGCCATGTCGGCCTTGAAGTCGGTGCCGTGATATTCCCAGTAGCCGAACATGAGGTTCTCGGGCTCGCGCAGGAAGATCGTGTAGTTCTTGATGTTCGACCGCGCGATCTGCGCCAGCACCTCGGGCCAGACCGCGGCGTGCAGGCGCTTGTACTCCGCCATGTGCTCGGGCTTCAGGCCGATCACGTGACCCATCCGCTGCATGGTTTTCTCCCTTTTCTCAGGCCGCCTCGGCGGCGTGGATGTGGCCCATGATGGCGGTGCTCATCCGGCCGTAGTCGTGGTCGTTTTCGACCTCGCCCAGGATGCGGAAATCGCCCATCACGAGGATGCGGTCGGCGAGCGCCACCATCTCGGGCATGTCGGAGGAGATCAGCAGGATCGCCTTGCCGGCCGAGGCCAGCTCCCAAAGCAGCTCGTGCAGGTCCGTCTTGGTCTTGATGTCGATGCCGACCGTCGGCTCGTCGACGATGAGGATGTCGCAATCCGCGGCCAGCCACTTGGCGACGGAGACCTTCTGCTGGTTGCCGCCCGAGAGGTTGCCAACCTTCTGGCCCATGGAAGGCGTGCGGATGGCGAGCTTCTCGACGAAGGGCCGGGCGGCACCCCTGGCCCTGCCCTCGCCGAGCCAGCCGAGCCAGCCGGAGAGCCGGCGCCAGATGGTGATGCCGATATTGCGGCCGACATCGTGGATGAGGATCAGCCCCTCGCCCTTGCGGTCCTCGCTGATGTAGCCGATGCGGTAGCGCTGGAGCGCCGTCGTCGGGTCCGGGATCACCGCCGCCTTGCCCGCCACCTCGACCGTGCCGCCGGTGATCCGGCCGAGCCCGACCAGCACCTTGGCGAGCTCGCTCCGCCCCGCACCGACGAGGCCGTAGAGGCCGAGGATCTCGCCCTTGCGAAGCTCCAGGTCGATGCCGGTGTGGCCGAGGCTGGTCGCCACGCCAGCGAGCCGGAGCGCCATGTCCGCCGCGTCGAACGGCTTCTCGCCGAGCCTTGCCGTGCGCTCGTCGCGGCCGATCATGAAGCGCACCACGTCGCCCCGGTCGAGCTCGCCGATCGGCAGGCCGTTGCAGGCGTTCCGCCCGTCGCGCAGCACCGTCACCCGGTCGCAGAGCTCGAAAACCTCCTCGAGCTTGTGGCTGACGAAGACGATGGCCGCCCCCTGGTCACGGAGCTGCCGGAGCAGGCCGAAGAGCACCTCGGTCTCGTGCGGCGTGATCGAGGCGGTGGGCTCGTCCATGAGCAGGATCTTCGCCTCCAGCACCAGCGCCTTGGCGATTTCGACGAGCTGCATCTGCGCCACGCTCAGTGTGCGCACCGGCTGGTCCGGACGGATGGCGAGGCCGAGCCTTTCGATCCAGTGCCGGGCCCGCTCGTTGACCGCCGCGTAGTCGACGAAGCCCAGGCGCTCGGGCAGATCCTCCAACATGATGTTCTCGGCGACGCTCATGCGCGGGATCAGGTTCCGCTCCTGGTGCACGGCACTGATCCCGGCCTGGATCGCGGCCCTGGCGTTCCGGAACCGCACCGGCTCGCCGAAGAGCCGGACCGTGCCGCTGTCGGGGAGATGCACGCCGGTCAGGATCTTGATCAGCGTCGACTTGCCGGCCCCGTTCTCGCCGAGCAGCGCGTGGATCTCGCCGGGACGAAGCACGAAGTCGACGCCGTCCAGCGCCTTGACGCCCGGGAAGCTCTTGGTGGCCCCCTCGACCGCGAGGACCGGCTCGGTCGGACCGTTCTCGGTCATGCCGGCTCCAGCCGCCGCTCGCGCCAGCGATTGAGGCCGACCGCGATCAGGATGAGGCCGCCGAGGAAGAGCTGGACGAAGAAGGGGTCGATGCCGAGCAGCACCAGCGCGTTGTTGATCAGCGTGACGATGACCACGCCGAGGCAGGTGCCGATGACCGAGATGTGCCCGCCGGCCAGCACGGCGCCGCCGATCACAGGAGCCGCGAAGGAGAGGATGAGCCAGTCGTCGCCGATCGTCGGCTGACCGAGCTGCAGCCGCGCCACGGCGAGCATTCCGGCCAGCGCGGCGAGCACGGCCGAGATGACGTGCGCCGTGACGACCACCCGCCCGACCCGGATGCCGGAGAGCTCGGCCGCATGCCGGTTGGCGCCGAGCGCGAGCATCTGCCGGCCGAGCACCATGCGGTTGAAGAGGAGCCAGATGAAGACGATGGCGACGACCGGCACGATCAGCATGTACGGCAGGCCGCCGAAGCGCGCATTGCCGAAGGCCTTCACCACCTCGGGCACGCCGTAGAAGGGCTGCGCCTCGGTGATGCCGATATTGAGGCCCTTGAAGATCGAGAGCGTCGCGAGCGTGATGACGAAGGCGCTGATGCCCGTCACATGGGTCATCACCCCGTTCAGCAGCCCGCAGAGCGCGGCGATGGCGAGGCCCATGACGATCGCCAGCGGCACGGGCAGGCCCCAGACCTCCATCGACCCGGCAAACGAGATCGCCACCAGCCCGCCAATGGCGCCGACCGAGAGGTTCATCTGGCCGATGGCGATGATCACCATCTGCGCCATGGCGACGAGCGCCCAGAGCGAGAAGCTGATCAGCAGCACGTAGAGATTGAAGGGCGAGAGGAAGGCCGGCTGGAACGCGGCCAGGGCAGCGCCGGCGACCAGCGCCACGACGAAGAGCCCGAACCAGTCGCTGCTCCGGATCGCCTGCAGCATCAGGCACCCCCCATCAGGCGACGCTCCGCCGCCGCTCGGCGAGCACGCTGCGCGCCCGGTCGAGCAGCACGGCGGCGAGCAGGATGAGGCCCAGGAACATCTGCACCCAGAACTCGCCAACCTGCAGCTGCAGGAGCCCGTTGGTAATGATGGTGACCATGGCGGCACCGAGCACCGTGCCGACGACCGAGATCACCCCGCCGGTCAGGAGCGTGCCGCCCAGCACCGGGGCGAGGAAGGCCGGCAGCAGCCAGCCCATGCCGATATGCCCGGCCATGGAAGGCAGCGCCGCCCCGTTGCGCGCCGCCAGCATGAGCCCGGCCAGCGCACCGAGCGCACCCGAAAGCGCGTGCGCCACGACGACCGTGCGGTTCACCCGAACGCCGGAGAGCTCGGCCGCCTTCGGGTTGGCGCCGGCCGCCAGGATCTCGCGGCCGAGGCTGGTGCGGTTGAAGAAGAGCCAGAGCCCGAGCGCGACGAGGAGCGCCAAAGGCAGCATGCCGGAGACGAAGCCGCCATAGCGGAGCTTGCCGAGATCGACGAAGGAGCGCGGCAGCGCGTTGAAGGCCTCGGCCCGCGTCGCCACGATCATCGCGCCGAAGAAGAGCGACATGGTGGCGAGCGTGACGATGAAGCTGTGCACCCCCATCCGCACGGTGAGCTGGCCGTTGATCCAGCCGAGGAAGGCGCCGAACGCGATGGCCAGCGTCATCGACGGCAGCACAGGCGCGCCCACGACCTGCATCGCCCAGCCGCCGAGCATCACCGAGGCGACGCCGATGGAGCCGACCGCGAGGTTGAGCCCGCCGGTGACGAGCACGACCATCATCGACAGGCCGATGACCATGTCGATGCCCATCACCCGGCTGAGCGCGAAGAGGTTGAAGGGCGAGGTGAAGCCCGGGTTGACCGTGGCGAAGATCGCCACCAGCACGGCGATCAGCAGCGCCAGGCCGACCTCGTTTGAGGCGAGGAGCCCGAAGGCCCCCCGCCCGCCTCGCCCGGTCGTTGCCGTCGCCAAGGGTCAGTTGCAGACCAGGAAGTCGTCCTTGAAGGTCGCCATGATCTCGTCCGTCACGGCGACCATCGCGGCCTGGTAGTCCTTGACCTGCTCCGCATCGACGAAGGCCGTGCCGCTGTCGATAAAGTGCGCCGTCTGGGCCGTCTGCTGCCAGGGCGCATCCTCCTTCAGCGTGCAGCCCTGCCGGATCAGGTCCATGGCGTAGGAGCCGATAAAGCCCTGGCCATAGGGGTTCTGCAGCATGGTGCCGTCGACGAAGCCGTCCTCGATGGCCTTCAGCACCACCTCGTCATGGTCGATGCCGACCATCCTGATGCGCTTGTCGCCGAGATTGCGGAGCGACGTGGCGGCCACCACCGCCGGAACCCAGGCCGTGGTCACGATGCCGTCGACCTCGGCACCGCGCGCCGCGAGGAAGGCGTTGATCTTCTCGTCCGCCGGCTCCGGCGCGTCGATGTCGGCGATCACCTGGATGATCTCGACATCCCCCTCGGCCTCGGCCACCGCCTGCTCGACCGCCTCGATCCGCAGCTGCGTGTTGGGATCGACGAGGAAGCCGGTGAAGTGGGCGATCCGGCCGGAGCCGCCCATGGCGTCGATCAGCTCCTTGGTGCCGAGATAGGCCGAGCGCGCCACGTCCGTGCCGAGGCAGAAGCTCGCCGAGGTCGGATCGACCGTGCAGCCGGCGAGCGCCGCCGACGGGATGTCGAAGGCCGCGAGCTCCTCGAGCGTGGCATTGGTGCCGTTGGCGTCACCCGGGAAGACCAGGAACGCGTTGAAGCCCTGCGCCACCAGGCTCTCGATCATCTCGTTCTGCTTGGAGAGCTCCCAGGCCGCCGGCACGCGGTACTCCGCCTCGATGCCGAACGCCTCGGCGGCAGCCGCCGCCGCATCCTCCCAGGCCGCGAAATAGGGGTGCGGGCCACCCGGCACCAGTGCCACCTTGGTGTCGCTCGCCATGGCCTGACCTGCGATCCCGACTGCCAGCACAGCGAGCGGCAGCAGCGTTCCCGTCCTCATCTCGATCCTCCCTGTTTGACCCATCCGGGCCGCATCTATGGCCGAAGCCGCAAGGCGAGACAACGGCCATGGCGCCTGCGCCACGTCCGCAACCGTGAGGCCGCCCTCCTACACCGCGACGCTGAGCCGACCCTTGGCAGTCCTGGACGGGGTGATGCGCAATTCGACGTCCTGGCCGAGGTCGCTCAGGGCCTGGAGCAGGCGGTCGGTGGAGAACTTTGCGATCCTGCCGTTCATCAGGGCCGACACGCGCGGCTGGTCCATGCGCATCAGGCCGCCGGCCTCGACCTGGGTGAGGCCCCGATCCCTAATGATCGCGGCCAACCGACGCATGAGCTCGGCCCGCAGCACGAGATCGTCGGCGTCATCGAGGCCGAGCGCGTGAAAGGCGCTGCCCTCGTCCATCGTCACCGGTTCCGACTCTGCCATGTCCTGTGCTCTTCCTCTGCCCGCCTCAGGCGGAATCTGATCTTCTCGATCTCCTGCGGCGGTGTGGCAATGCCCTTCCTCGACTTCTTCTGGAAGGCGTGAAGGACGTAGACCGCCTCGGCGAAGCGAACGGTATAGACAGCCCGATAGGTGTCACCGTCATGGTCCTCGACCACCTCCAGCACGCTGGCGCCGCCGAACCCTTTCAGCGGCTTCGCACTCGGGGCCTTCTCGCCCAGTTGGGCGAGATAGAGCGCGTAGCCGACGTTCCGGATGACCGCCGGTGGAAATGCCAGAAGCTCCTTCCTGGCGTTGCCGATCCAGCCGAGCCGCTTCAACGTGGCGCTCTCTTTATAGCTGTTTTGACATGTTTCGACAATTGGAGACTGCCGGACCTCGACCAGCCGCAGGCCCGCCCGCATTCCGGGCCAGACCTGCGGCCGGCATGACGGTGCCTACGCTGCCGCCTTGATGGCGCTCCACACGCGCTCGGGCGTCAGCGGCATGTCGAGATGCGTGACGCCGTAGGGGGCGAGCGCGTCGAGCACGGCATGCACCACGGCGGCGAGGGCCGCGGTGATGCCGGCCTCGCCGCAGCCCTTGGCGCCGAGCCGGTTGGTGGTCGCCGGCACGGTGTGGAAGGCGAGTTGGAAATCCGGCAGGTCGTCGGCGCGCGGCATGGCGTAGTCCATGAAGCTGCCGGTGAGCAGCTGGCCCGAGGCGTCGTAGACGACGTGCTCGG
>CAZGUW010000035.1:3854-5354 GCA_964528705.1 uncultured Geminicoccaceae bacterium | reverse complement strand
ATTGCCTGAACCACCCCGCCATGCACCTGGCCCTCGACCAGCAGCGGGTTGACCACCGTGCCGAAATCGTCGACCGCGCTGTAGCCGACGAGGGCGATCCGCCCGGTCTCCGGGTCGACCTCGACCTCCGCCACGTGGCAGCCGTTCGGGCAGGTCGAGGGCGGCGTGTCGGTGACGAGCTCGACATCCAGCGCCCCGCCGGCCTCGATACCGAGCTGGGCGAGCGACACCCGCCGGTCGGTGCCCGCGACCCGGAACGTGCCGGCGTCGAAGACGATGTCGGCCTCGGCCGCCTCCAGGTGCTCGGAGGCCAGCTTCAGCCCCTTCTCGACCACCTGGTCGGCTGCCTGGAGCACCGCCTCGCCGCTCGCCATGAGCGAGCGCGAGCCGCCCGTGCCGCCGCCGAAGAGCAGCTCGTCGCTGTCGCCCTGCAAAAGGTCGATGCGGTCGAACGGCAGGCCGAGCCGGGACGCCAAGACCTGGGCGAAGGCCGAGGCATGGCCCTGGCCGTAGTCGAGCGTGCCGGTGACGATGGTGATCCGCCCGTCGGGCGAGAAGCGGATACCGCCCATCTCCTTGCCCTGCGGGGCCGTCACCTCGGCATAGGTGCAGTAGCCGAGGCCGCGCTTCAGGCCTTTGGCCTCGCTCGCCCGGCGCCGCTCGGCGAAGCCCGCCGCATCCGCCACCTCGAGCCCCTGATCCAGCACGGCCGCGAAATCGCCGCTGTCGCAGACCACGCCCGACGCCATCGTGAAGGGCATGGCCGACGGCGGCACGAAGTTCTGCCGCCGGAGCTCGAGGGGATCGCGCCCCGTCTCGCGCGCCGCCTGCTCGACCAGGCGCTCCATCATGTAGACCGCCTCCGGCCGCCCTGCCCCGCGATAGGCGGTCATCGGCGTGGTGTTGGTCAGCACCAGCTTGACGCGCACCGACATGAGGGGCGTCTTGTAGAGGCTCGGCAGGTTCTTCTGGATGACCCCGGTCGGGATGGCCGGACCGAAGCCCGCCACATAGGCGCCCGCACTGCCAAGCCCCTCCACCCGGACGGCGAGAAAATTGCCCTCCGCGTCCAGCGCCAGCTCGGCCTCGAAGACCGAATCGCGGCCGTGATAGTCGGTCGTGAAGCTCTCGCTCCGGTCGTTCACCCACTTGATCGGCCGGCCGAGCTCGCGCGCCGCGTGCAGCAACGGCAGATGCTCGGGGAAGGCCGAGGCCTTCATGCCGAACGAGCCGCCGATGTCGTCGGCCACGACCTTGAGCTGCTCGACCGGCGCGTTCACCAGCCCTGCCAGGCTGGCGCGCAGCCCGAAGACGTTCTGGCAACCGGTGCGCACGATCCAGCGGTCGTCCCGGTAGTCGATCACCGCACCCCGCGGCTCCATCGGCACGACCATCACCCGGTTGTTGACGATCTTCAGCCGCGTGACATGCGCGGCCTCGCGGAAGGCCGCGTCCACCGCGTCGGCCACTTCTTCCACTACCCGTTCGAACTCCCCACGC
>CAZGUW010000035.1:0-3844 GCA_964528705.1 uncultured Geminicoccaceae bacterium | reverse complement strand
TAGGCGAAGTCGAGGGCCGTGTTCTGCGGTGCCTCCTCGTGCAGCAGCGGTGCGTCGGCATCGCGGGCGCGCTCGAGCTCGACCAGCACCGGCAAGGGCGAGAACTCGGCCTCGATGAGCTCGGCGGCATCGCGCGCCGCCGCCATCGATTCGGCGATCACCACGGCATAGGGCTGGCCCACATAGCGCACCCGATCGCGCGCCAGCGAGGGATGCGGCGGCACGATCATCGGGCTGCCATCGGCGCTCTTGAACGGCAGGGCGCAAGGCAGGTCGGGATAGCCGGCGGCATCGAGCTCGGCCGTGGTCAGCACCATGACCACGCCGGGTGCGGCGCGGGCGGCCGTCACGTCGAGCTTCTCCAGCACCGCGTGGGCGTGGCTCGAGCGGATGAACAGAGCCACCAGCTGGCCCTCGGGCACGAAATCGTCGGTATAGCGGCCGCCGCCCCGCACCAGGCGCGGGTCCTCCTTGCGCGTGACCGACTGGCCGACACCGAACTTCGGCACGAAGCCCGCCAATGGATCCATCTCGTTCATTCTCTTCTCCCGCTTGAAGCTGTCCGCGCCCTTTAGGGGCGACTTAGACCGAATTCCTGCCCGCCGCCACCCTCACACCGGTCGCTCCGGCTCCGGCGACGGGCTCTCGACGGCCGCGGCGATCGCCTCCTGCCGCTTGGCGTTGCGGTGGAGCGTGTAGCTGGCCGAGCCGACCACCAGGAGTGCGCCGAGCACGGTCGCAAGGGACGGCACCTCGGCATAGAGCCAGTAGCCGACGACCCCCATCATCAGCAGCCGGAGATAGCCGAGCGGCGCCAGGGCCGAGGCCTCGCCCATCCGGAGCGCGGAGGTGAACAGCAGCTGGCCGACCACCATGACCAGCGACATCATGAAGACCACCTGCAGAGCCGCGAGGGTCACCGGCTCCCAGTACCACCAGGCCAGGGGCCCGGTCAGGGCGAGCACCACGAGACCCTGGTAGAAGAGCACGGTGACGGTCGAGTCCAGGGTCGAGCCCAGTCGCAGCGAGATCACGGCGAACGCGCTGAACACGGCGCCGAGCAGTGCCACCAGGGCATAGTGCTCGATGCCGCCCGAGAAGGGCTGGAGCATGACGACCACGCCGAGAAAGCCCACCGCCGTCGCCGACCAGCGGCGCCAGCCGACGGTCTCGCGCAGCAGCAGGGCCGCAAGGGCGGTGACGAACAGCGCCTCGGTCATCTGGATCGCCGTGACATCGGCGAACGGCACATAGACGAGCGCGGTGAGCCCGCAGAGCATGGCACCGACGGCGGTGAAGCCGCGCAGCGCATGCAGGCGAAATCCCATGGGATGGCTTATCTGCCGCCGGTTCATCCAGAAGAGCGGCGCCATCAGGAGCATGGTGAGCACCTGCCGCAGGAAAACGATGACGATGACCGGCAGATGCTCGGCGGCACTGCGGACAAAGACCGCCATGACCGTGAACGTCACGTAGGCCAGCACGACCAGGAGCGACGCCACGAGCTCGCGCGGCAGCCGGCGGGCTGCCCCGCCGACCCGCTCGAGCAGCGTGGGCGGCAACAGAACCAAGATCGCACCAAAAATACGGGGCAGAGCCGGGAAGCAACCAAGAGTTTAGAAGGGTAAGGGCCGCACCGCCAGCCCTCCTTTCACGTCAGTCAGCCGATCGTTCAGGCGGTCCGGCGGCGCACCAGCTCGAAGCCGAGATCGACGACGACCGGCCCCGCAAGCTTTCCGGCCTTGCGTTCGAGCAGCAGCCGGGCGGTCTCGCGGCCGATCCGCTCGCCCGGGATCCGCACCGTGGTGAGCGCCAGGCCGGCATCGCCCGCATAGTCGAAATCGCCGAATCCGGCGACCGCGAGATCGCCCGGCACGGCGAGGCCGCGGCGCGCCGCCTCGGTGATGGCGCCGAAGGCGATCGGATCGCTGCCGCAGAAGACGGCGTCGCAGTCCGGCCAGCGCTCGAGCAGGGCGGCGAGACCCGCCGCCCCCTCGGCGACCGAGGCGCTCGCCCCGCCGGAGCCGAAAGTCCGGGGCGCCCCAAGGCCGCGCGCCTTCAGCACCTCCAGATAGCCGGCATAACGCCGTCGCCCACGAAAGTCGTCCGGTCCCAGGACACCGAGGAAGGCGATCCGCCGGTAGCCGAGATCGGCGAGGAACGCCGTCATCGCCCGCCCGGCGGCGAAGTTCGAGAACCCCACCGCCATGTCGACCGGCCACTCCGGCAGTTGCCAGATCTCGACCACCGGCACGCCGAGGCCGCGCGTCGCCCGCTCGAGCAGGCGCCGGGCCGCCGGCGTGTGCTGCCCGGCGCTCAAGACGAGCCCGTCCGGCCGCCGGCCCAGCACCGCCCGCAGCAGTGCCTCCTCGCTCGCCGAGGAGTACTCGGTCGTGCCCAGCAGGAGCTCGTGGCCGGCCTCGCGCAATGCGGCACCGAGCCCGGCGATGGTCGAGGCGAAGATCGAGCCCGCGAGGGTCGAGACCAGTGCCGCCACCAGCCGGCTCTGCCGCGATGCGAGGGCACCGGCCGCAGCATCCGGCACGTAACCCAGCTCGGCGATCGCCCGCTCGACCCGCTCGCGGGTAGCCGCCCGCACGCGGTCCGGCGCCTTGAGCACGCGGCTCACCGTCATGGGCGAAACGCCGGCCCGGGCCGCCACCTCGCCCATGGTGGCCCAGCTCCCGCCTTCGCCGCTATCGCCGCCGTTCGCCACGCGGTCCCCTTGACGCCCCAAATGTTAGCGCTAACATAACGCCATCATCCTAGGGAGGGAAGTGAGCATGCAGGGCCCCGGCCTGAGCGAGGGCGACCTCGCCTTCTACCGCGAGAACGGCTACCTGATGATCGAGGACGCCGTCACGCCGGAGGACCTGGCCGAGCTGCAGGCGGTCACCCGCGACTTCATCGACCGCTCGCGCCAGATCTCCGAGAGCAACGACGTCTACGACCTCGACGAGGGCCATTCGCCGTCGAACCCCAGGCTCACGCGGATCAAGCTGCCGCACAAGCAGCACCCCGTCTTCGACCGCGTGCTGCGCTCCGACCGCATGAAGAGCTACTTCACCGCCCTCCTCGGCCCGAACGTCGTCCTGCAGACCTCGAAGCTCAACACCAAGGCCCCGGGCGGCGGGGCGGCCGTGGAATGGCACCAGGACTGGTCCTTCTACCCGCACACCAACGACGACATGCTGGCCTTCGGCCTGATGCTCGAGGACGTCGAGGAGGCCAACGGCCCGCTCATGGTGATCCCGGGCTCGCACAAGGGCCCGCTCCTCAGCCATCACAACAACGGCGTCTTCGCCGGTGCGGTGAACCCCGACGACCCCGACTTCCACTTAGACAAGGCGGTCACGCTCACCGGCAAGGCCGGCTCGATGACCGTCCACCACGCCCGCACCCTGCACGGCTCGGCCCCCAACCGGAGCGACCGGGCGCGCCTCATCCTCTTCTACGAGGCCTGCGCCGCCGACGCCTGGCCCCTGCTCGGCGCCGGCTCCTACATCCACCGCCTGCCGCAACGCGAGATGTGGGCCGACCTGCAGGAACGCATGGTCTGCGGCGAGCCGGTGCTCGAGCCGCGCATCGAAAAGGTGCCGGTGCGCCTGCCGCTGCCGCCGGCCCCGGACGCCACCTCGATCTTCAAGACCCAGAAGTCCGGCGGAGCGAAGAGCGCCTTCGCCGCCTGAACGGCAGGACTGCCGGCCAGCCTTCATCGCCAATGAAGGCACAGACACCCACGGCAGCGGGAACACCGCCCGGGCGCCCCGGTGACGCCACCGGCACGAACGTGTTACCGCGACGCGACGCGGCGCAGCACCAGCGCCGGAGACGCACATGCGAC
>CAZGUW010000034.1:0-26752 GCA_964528705.1 uncultured Geminicoccaceae bacterium | reverse complement strand
GGTGGCGGCCGCCGCCGCCACGCTCGACGCTCCCCTCAAGGTGCCAGCCGCCAGCGAGGTCGCCGTGAGCTGGACCGGCCCGGGCCACGACCGCGATTTCGTCAGCATCGCGGCGGCGGACCAGAATCCCGGCGCCTATGTGAACTACACCTATGTGAGCGAGGGCAGCCCGCTCGTAGTGACCGCCCCGCCCGATCCCGGGCTCTACGAGATCCGCTACGTGCTGCGCGAGGGCCCGCGCGTGATCGCGCAGCGTGAGCTGGAGGTGACGCCGCTGGCGGTGACGCTCGATGCCGACGAGACTGTAGCCATCGGTCATCCGCTCGAGGTGAGCTGGAGCGGGCCGGGCCATGACCGCGACTACATCGCCATCGCCGAGCCCGGCCAGCGCCCCGGCCAGTATCTCACCTACACCTACGTCAACGAGGGCAGCCCGCTCTCGGTCGAGGCGCCGCTGGAGCCGGGGCTGTACGAGCTCCGCTATATCCTGCGCGAGGGGCCTCGAGTGGTCGGCCAGCGCGAGATCGAGGTCGTGGCCGCGACGGCCTCGCTCGACGCCCCCGACACCGTGGCACCGGGTCAGGGCTTCGCCGTCGAGGTGGATGGGCCGCTTCTGGCGCGCGACCAGGTCGTGCTGGTGCCCGCCGATGCGCCGGCGCGTGCCAGCGAGCATGCGCAGCGGATCGGCCGTGGCGCG
Organism: uncultured Geminicoccaceae bacterium; assembly: GCA_964528705.1. Taxonomy (GTDB): domain Bacteria; phylum Pseudomonadota; class Alphaproteobacteria; order Geminicoccales; family Geminicoccaceae; genus SLRI01. Next base: position 26,055 of record CAZGUW010000034.1, on the reverse strand, counting down.
ACACTGCAGTTCGTGGCGCCGGGCGAGGGCGGGCTGTACGAGCTTCGCTACCTGCTGCACGGCAGGGGCCCCGTGATCGGCAGGCGGGCGGTCGAGGTGGCCGCCCTCGCCGCGACGCTGGAAGCGCCGGAACGCGTGCCCGCAGGCGGCAACGTTGCCGTTGGCTGGTCGGGGCCGGATGGCGAGGGCGACCGGATCACCCTGGCTGAGCCCGGCAGCGCGCCGACCAGGTGGCGGACCGCGGTACGCACGACCGCCGGCAACCCGGCGACAATTGTCGCACCCGCCGAGGCCGGCACCTACGAGCTTCGGTATTTTTCCGGCGAAAGCCGCCAGATCGTGACGCAACGGGGCCTGATCGTGGAGTAGCGGCGCCGCATCGGACCGGCACGGCAGGGATACCCAAGCCCCAAACGCTCCTCTAGAAGTGGCCCACCCGGGCGCGGGCAACTGCGCCCAAACGTCCATGATCAGGGGGGCATATCCGATGATCAGCATGTCGCGCCGGGCTCTCGGCGCATCCGTCGCCGCAGCCGTCGCACTTTTCGCCGGCGGCGCCTCGGCGCAGCAGGCGCTCAAGTTCGCGCATGTCTACGAGACCAGCGAAGCCTATCACACGGCCGCCCTCTGGGCCGCCGAACAGATCGCCGAGCGCACCGACGGCCGCTACACCATGGAGGTCTTCCCGGCCTCGTCGCTTGGCAAGGAGACCGACATCAACCAGGGCCTGACCCTGGGCACGGTCGACATCATCTACACCGGCATGAACTTCGCCGGCCGCTCGTTCGAGCCGCTGACCATCGCCTCGGCCCCGTACATGTTCCGCGACGTCGACCACTGGAAGGCCTATGCCGAGAGCGATCTCTGGGACGAGATGAAGCAGGGCTATGTCGACGCGACCGGCCACCACGTCGCCGCGATCCTCTACTACGGCGAGCGCCATGTGACCTCGAAGACGCCGATCAACACGCCCGAGGACATGTCGGGCCTGAAGATCCGCGTGCCCGATGCGCCGCTCTACGTGCTCTTCCCGAACGCCGTCGGGGCCAACCCGACGCCGATCGCCTTCGCCGAGGTCTACCTGGCGCTGCAGCAGGGCACCGTCGACGCCCAAGAGAACCCGCTGCCGACCATCCTCGCGAAGAAGTTCTACGAGCCGACGCCGGTCATCAACCTCACCGGCCACATCACCGAGAGCCTGATCACCATCATCTCGGGCAATCTCTGGAACTCGCTCTCGGACGAGGACAAGGTGATCTTCGACGAGGTGTTCCAGGAGGCGGCCATCCGCTCGAACGAGGAGATCTACGCCTCCGAGGCCGAGCTCGTGACCGGGTTCGCCGACCTCGGCGCCACCGTGAACGAGGTCGACCGCTCGCTCTTCAAGGCCGTCGTCGAGCCGCATCTGGTCGGTGACGACGTGCCCTGGTCGCAGGAGCAGTTCGACCGCCTGCAGGCGATCCAGTAAGCCGGCATCGCGGAGTCCGATGATGCAGGGTGAGGCCCCGAAGAACGACGACCTCGGCTTTCATGTCGACGAGACGCCGGACCCGCCGTTCGACTGGCGCGAGTTCGGCCTCGAGGACTGGCCGGCGTTCCTCGTCTTCTGGGGCCTCACCGTCATCGTCTTCCTGCAGTTCTTCACACGCTACGTCCTCAACGATTCCTTCGGCTGGACGGAGGAAGCGGCACGCTACTTCCTCATCGCCACGACCTTCGTCGGCGGCGGCATGGTCTGCCGCCGGCGGGCGCACATCGCCGTCGAGTACCTGCACACGCGGCTCAGCCGGGCGGCGTCCCGCCGGCTGATGATCACCGTCGATGCCGTCACCATCGTGTTCCTCGCCTATCTCGGCTGGGTCGGCTGGCGCATGATCGGCATGATGGCGCCGCAGAAGATGGCGGTGATCGACCTCTCGATGTCCTGGCTCTACTGGGTCGTGTTCATCGGCATCGTCATCATGATCCTGCGTACCGCGCAATCGCTGCTGCATCGCCTTCAGGGTGACAGTCCCTATCCCGGCGACATCTGAGGGTCGACCACTTGTACATCGCCATCCTCTTCATCGCCTTCTTCGGCCTGCTTGGCATCGGCGTGCCGGTCGCCTTCGCGCTCGCCGGCTCGTCGCTCATCTATGTACTGGTGTCCGGTGCGGTGCCCGACGTCGTCGTGCTGCACCGCATGGTCAACGGCATCGACAGCTTCCCGCTGCTCGCCGTGCCGTTCTTCATTCTCGCCGGCAACCTGATGAACTCGGCCGGCATCACCAATCGAATCTTCGGCTTCGCGCGCGCCCTCGTTGGCTGGATGCGGGGCGGACTCGGCCACGTCAATGTCGGCGCCTCGGTGGTCTTCGCCGGCATGTCGGGCGCCGCCGTGGCGGATGCCGGCGGCCTCGGCACGATCGAGGTCAAGGCGATGCGCGACGCCGGCTACGACCGCGGCTTCTCGGTGGGCGTCACGGCCGCGAGTTCGACCATCGGGCCGATCATCCCGCCGTCGCTGCCCATGGTCATCTACGGCGTCATGGCCAACGCCTCGATCGGCCAGCTCTTCGCCGCCGGCTTCATCCCCGGCCTGCTGATGGCCGGCTCACTGATGATCATGATCGCCTGGTATGCCCGGGTGCGGAACTATCCGCGCGATGCCGCCTTCGATCTCTGCGTCCTCTGGCACGCCACCCAGAAGGCCTTTCTCTCGCTGATGACCCCGGTGATCATCGTCGGCGGCATCCTCTCCGGCATGGTGACGCCGACCGAGGCCGCCATCGCCGCCGTCTTCTGGGCCATGATCCTCGGCATCTTCGTCTACCGCACGCTGACGCCGGCGCGGCTCGTGCGGGTCAGCATGGAGACGATCGAGACCACCGCCTCGATCATGCTGATCGTCGCCGGTGCCTCGATCTTCGCCTGGATCCTGACCTCGAACCGGGTGACCGAGCAGTTCGCCGAGCTCGTGCTGATGATCTCCGACAACCCGATCATCATCCTCATCCTGCTGAACGTCATCCTGCTGGTGGCCGGCTGCTTTCTCGAGACCATCGCCGCCATCACCATCCTGGTGCCGGTGCTGCTGCCCGTCGCCATGAGCATCGGCGTCGATCCGGTCCATTTCGGCGTGATCATGGTGCTCAACCTGATGATCGGCCTGCTCACGCCGCCGATCGGCCTCGTCCTCTACGTGCTCGCCAAGGTGACCAACATCCCGTTCGACGTCTGCATGCGGGCGACCCTGCCGTTCCTCGTGCCGCTCGTGGTCGTCCTCCTCCTCATCACCTTCTTCCCGCAGCTCTCGATGTTCCTGCCGACGCTCGTCTATCGGTAGGCTTCATGACCGGCGACGACAGCATCCGCCCGGGCGAGGTCGCGGTCGAGCCGCCGGCGGCGGATGGTGCCGGGCTCGTCTTCATCGGTCGCATCCGCACGCCCTGGACGGTACGCGCCAGCTGCCCGCGGCAGGGGCGGCTGGACGGCCCGCTCTGCCAAATCGAGCTCTTCGAGCCCTGGACGATGGGGCTCGCGGAGGTCGAGCGGCACGAGCGTCTCGAAGTGCTCTACTGGCTCGACCGCGCGCGCCGCGACATCCTCCTGCAGAGCCCTTCGAGCGATGGCCGGACCCGAGGCGTTTTCTCGCTCCGCTCGCCGGTCCGTCCCAACCCGATCGGCACGTCGATCGTGCGGCTGGTCGCCGTGCACGGGGCGGCGCTCGACGTACGCGGCCTCGATTGCCTCGACGGCACGCCGCTGCTCGATCTGAAGCCTGATCGAAGCCTGTTTGCACCCGCTGCCCCGCCAAAACCGGGCATTGAAGAGGGGCCGGTGGCGCCAACGACCGAAGATTGAGCCGGTATCCGCCCTGTCAAAGGTGGTCCTGCGTTGTCGGATGCGTTATCCCCGCCCGGGTGGAGCGGGTAGGGCGGCATGCGGATACTGATCTGCGCGAAAAACGACCTTGCGGCGAACATTGCCGTCAATCGCCTCCTCGCTCGCCTGGGCGATGCGCAGGTCGCGCTGTGGCTCTCGAATGTCGACCGGCCGGCCGAACTTCTCGACCCCGATCTCGCCACGCTTCGCTTCTTCGAGCGGCGCCTGCCCAACGACTGGCTGCTGCCGCTCGTCGACCGGGCCGACCCCGATGCGCAGGGTGAGTGTGTGAGCTTTCCGGCGCTGGCCCGGCGCCACCGGGCGTCGCTGGAGGTCGTCGAGGGCTGGCGTCGGCCATACTGGCTTGCCAGGCTCGAGGAGCTGGCACCGGATCTCGTCGTCTCGATCCGCTTCAGCCACATCTTTCCGGCGTCCATGATCGCCGTGCCACGGTTCGGTGTGCTCAACCTGCACCCGGGCGACCTGCCGCTCTATGCCGGGCTGTTCGCACCGTTTCACCAGCTGCTCGACGGGCGCGACCGGCTCGGGTGCACCCTGCACTGGGTCGATGCCGGGATCGACACCGGCCCGGTGGTGACGCGCCGCTTCCTGCCCGTTCAGCCGGCCCGCTCGCTGATCTGGCATGTCTGCCATGTCTATCTACCTGGGGTGGATGCCGCGCTCGAGGTCTGCGCCGATCTCGCGCGGGGTCGGCGGCCCGCCGGCGAGATCCAGGATGCGGCCTGCCGGCACTACCATCGGTTGCCCGATCGCCAGGCTTTCGAACGGTTTCGTCTGGCCGGCTGGCAGCTGGTCGACTACGCTGACTACGAGGGGTTGCTCGTCGGCTACCGGCCGGCGGCGGAGCGTGCGTCGGGGGCGCCGTCCCGGGCTACCGGCGACACGGGGGAGGAGCTGTGCTGCCGGTTGCCTACCGCCTGAGCCTCGCGGTTTCGCTGGTTCTGCTGCTCTCGGTCCTGGTTACCGCGGCCCTCAACTTTCTCAAGTTCAACCAGGTCATGCAGGGCCTCGAGGACTCGCGCTACCGGTTCGTCACGCGCGACCTCAAGAACGTCTTCGAGCAGAACCTCAATATCGGTCTGCCGCTGGACCAGATCGACAATGCCAGGGCGATCCTGGACCGGCAGCTCGCCCTGGACTCCGCCATCGCGCGGATCGAGATCTTCACGCCCGAGGCAGACATTCTCTACGCGGCCGGCCGGCTCGACGAGGATTGGGTCACCGCCCAGCTCGACTCGCCGGGCAGCGCCGGTCCGGCACCCCTGGAAATCGTCACCAGCCGGCCGATCGTCAACGATTTCGGCCAGGTTGCCGGAGGTGTCGCGGTCTATCGGTCGACGTTCCTCGGCCAGCAGCGCGACCGCGCCATTCTTCACACCCTGGCGGTAGCCGTCGCCGGCGCGCTGGTCGCGGGCATGCTGATCGTGGTTGTCGGCGCGACCCGTTTGCTCCGCGATGTGCGGCAGCGGTTGCTGGGTGCTGCTGAATCGCTCGGTCGCGCGCTCGGTGGAGCGTCGCCGGAGGCGACGCGCGAGACGGCGCTTGCCGCCGCCGCCGCCCGGACTCTGGCCGAGATCGCCACTCTCGAGGCCGAGGTCGACCGGCTCCGGGCGGCCGAACACCCGTCATGAGCAGCCGCCTGGAAGGCGCGGTACCTTTCGACGCGTCGCCGACGCTGCTGGCCGGCGATACCGGGCGGCGGGTGATCGGCGGCCTTCTCGTGCTGGTCCTTCTGATCCTGGTCGCGTCGGCGCTCTGGGTGTCGCAGCGTGCGCTCAATGCCTTCGACGAGCTGCTGCTGCCCGAGTTCGACCGGGACGCCGAGCTCATCGCTGCCCGCCTCGCCAGCGATCTCGACCGGGCATCGCGCCTCGGCATCGGCGCCGGCGATCTCCGCGACGTCGAACCCTTCCTCGAGACCTATCTCGGCGAGCATCCGGCCCTCGTCTATCTCGCGATCGGCGATAGCGACGGTCGGCTGATCGCGGCCGTCGGCCCGGCCGCAGCGGAGCTTGGCACCCTGCCGACGGCCAGCCTTCGGCCATCGGCCGGCCAGACGCTCGAGACCACGACCGACGACACCGCCAGGCGGACGACCGCCCGGGTCGGTGCCGTCGAGGGTGCCTATGCGCATGTCCATGTCGGCATGGACCGGCAGTTCGCCGAGGCGCAGATCGCCGACATCCGCTGGGACATCGTCGTCGTGCTCGTCGTCTCGCTCCTGGTCACCTTCGAGTTGCTGATCTTCGTCATCGACCGCACCATGACGACGCCGCTCAGGCTGATCGACCGGGCCATGGCGCGGGCCATGGCGGGCGAGTGGTCGCTGGGTGGCAGCCGCCGCCGTGCCACCGACGAGGTCGGGCACCTGCTCGGCGCCATGGACGCCACGGGTCGCCGGATCCAGGGCCGGCTGGCGGAGCTGGAGGCCAAGCTCGCGACCCTGCGCCGGGTGCCCGAGGACCTGATGCGCGAGGTCGAGGCGCTGCGCCGCCGGGTCCGGCCGAGCGTCGACACGGAGGGCGACCGCCCGGTGGAAAGCCGGGCCAACGCCCGATTCACGCTCTTCCTCTTCGTCTTTGCCGAGGAGCTGTCGCGCTCCTTCCTGCCGCTCTACGCGGAGAGCATCCTCGTGCCGGTCGAGCAGCTGGGCCCGTTCGGGCGCCTGCTCGAAGGCCTGGGCCTTGCGGTCCTCCTGACCCCCCAGGTCATCATCGGCCTGCCGATCATCGTCTTCATGGCTGTCATGGCGATCGCCACGCCGTTCGGGGGCAGCCTCGTGGCGCGCTACGGCAGCCGCACGATCTTCCTCGTCGGCGTGGTGCCGGCCGTGGCCGGCTATGTCGGCACGGCGCTGGCCTACTCCGTCTTCGACATGCTGATCTGGCGCTCGTTCTCGGCGGTCGGCTACGCGCTCGTGACCATCGCCTGCCAGGGCTACCTCGCCGATCTCACCGCCGGCAGCAGTGGGGGAGGGGCCGGCGGCCGGGCGCGCAACATGGCGGTCTTCGTCGCCGCCGTCACCACGGCCGTGATCTGCGGCTCGGCCATCGGCGCCGTCTTCGCCGACCGACTGGGCTACCGCGTCACCTTCCTGATCTCGGCCGGCTTCGTGCTGCTCGCCGGGTTGCTGGCGTCGCGCTACCTGGAGAGCCCGGCGGTCGACCGGCCGCGCCGCACGGCCTCCGCGCATGGCCAGTTCCGCGCCTTCGCCAACCCGCGCTTCCTCTTCCTGATCGTGCTCGCCGCCATCCCGGCCAAGGTGGCGCTCACCGGCTTCCTCTTCTACACGACGCCGGTCTTCCTCGCCTCGCTCGATGTCTCGCAGCCGGCAATCGGCCGGATGATCATGCTCTACGGCCTCCTGATGCTGGTCGGCACGCAGCTCGGCGCCCGGCTGCACGACCGGGTGGGAGGCGGCATCGCCCTGATCGCGCTCGGCGGGCTCCTGACCGGGGCCGCCCTCTCGCTGCCGCAGATCTTCGGCCCGGCCCTCGGCATGGCGCTCGCCATTGCCGGCTTCGGGCTGGCGCAGGGGCTCGCCGCGGCGCCGATGCTGGCGGTGCTGCCGGAGCTCTGCCCGGTCGAGAGCCAGCGCTATGGTGCCACCGGCCTCGCGGCACTCCTGCGGCTGGCGGAACGCGTCGGCAGCGTGCTCGGGCCGCTGATCGCGGCGGCGCTGGCGCTGCGTTTCGGCTATGGCGATGCGATTGCCTTCATCGGCCTCTTTTCCGCCGTCACCGCGCTGGCCTTCGTCGCCCTGCTGCTGGGCTCGACCAGCGGCGGTGGCAGTGGCCTCGGCAAACGGCTCATGGGGAGACGCGCATGACCCGCCTCACCCGTCGCGATCTCGTGGCCGCCATGGCCGCCGCCGGCACGCTGCCCATGGCCAGGAATGCCCGGGCCCAGGCCAGCGAGCGACGTTACACGATCTACATGATCACCTGGCGCGGCTGGGAGGATGCGAGCCAGGGATTCCGCGACTACCTGGAGCGGCGCAACCTGCCGATCGACTTCGTGATCCGCGATTGCGAGCAGAGTGCCGCGGCGATCCCCGACTTCGTCGCCGAGGCCAGGAGCCTCGGACCCGACCTCGTCTACACCTGGGGGACGACCACGGCGCTCAATGTCTTCGGCCGGCTCGGCGAGGTCGATCCTGAGCGCCACATCACCGACATTCCGAGCGTCTTCAACATCGTCAGCACGCCCGTCGAAGCCGGCCTGGTCGAGGCCCTGGACCGGCCCCGCGCCTATCTCACCGGTGCGCTCTATCTCGTGCCGGTCGAGACGCAGCTGCGCACGATGAGCAGCTACGCGCCGGTCACCAGGGTGGGCATGGTCTACAACGCGCTCGAGGCCAATTCGCGGCTGACCGTGGCCGAGGTCGAGGCGCAGGGCCTGCTGCAGGGCTTCGCCACGCTGGCCTTCCCCGTGCCGCTCGGCCCGGACGGTGCCCCGGATGTCGAGGCCCTCGGCGGCGAGGTGGCCCGGCTGAAGGACGAAGGGGCCGACTGGCTCTACATCCCGCCGGACAGCTTCCTCAACGTCAATCGCGAGCTGCTGACCGCCGCCGCCCGCGACGTCGGGCTGCCCAGCTTCGCCGGTGCGGAGAACTTCATCCGCGCAGCGCACGGCCTCGTCGGGCTGGTCAGCCGCTACTACAATGTCGGCCAGTACGTTGGCTATCTGGCGGAGCAGATCCTGATCGACGGTCGCCTGCCCGGGGAGCTGCCGATTCGCAACCTCGATCGCTTCTCGCTCATCGTCAACATGGCGACGGCCCACCGGCTCAAGTTCTACCCGCCGCTCTCGATGCTCTCGATCGCTGAGTTCGTATGACGTGATGGGCGGGTTGCGGCTCCAGTTCTTCGCGGCTCTGGCCCTCGGCCTGACCGGTGCTGCCGTGCTCTCGACGCTGATCGCCTGGCATGTCTTCGACCGCGAGCTGGAGCGGGCCTTCGAGGCCAGGCTGCGCCTGCTCGTCGTCGAGGCGACCCGGGTGCTGGATGCCGGCATCGCCGCCGGGCTCGAGCTGGACCGGCCGCAGCTCCTCGAGCGCGCCATGGGCCTCGTCCGGGTCAACCTCGCCACCGGCGAGGTGATCGCCATCGTCGATGCCGATGGGCGCGTCCTCGCCAGCAGCAACCCGGCGGAGATCGGCGAGGACGCCCCCGCCCGCTGGCTCGCCGTCGAGTACAGCACGGCAAACGGGGCTGCCTCCGCGACTGCGGCGGACGAGCACCTGCTCATCAGCCGGCCGGTGCAGAGTCTCTTCGGCGCTCCCGCCGGCATGGTCGTGGCCCGCCTGCCGACTACCGTGCTCGAGCCGCCGCGGCGTGCCCTGATCGCCAAGATCAGCCTGACGGGCGCGCTCGTGACGGTGCTCGGCCTGATCGCCGCCGCCGCCGCGGCCTTTCTGCTCCCATGGCGGGCGCTCTCGGCCGTGCGGGCGCTCGGCGCCACGATGGAGACTCTCTACGAGGGAATCGGCAAGGATCCGGGCGACACTGTGGCGCCGAGCCGGCTGCCCCGGGCGCTCGGGGAGCCCGCACGCCGGTTCGTGACAGCCGTGGCGGAGCGCGACCATGCCCTGATGCAGGGTGCCGCCACCGTCGACGCCCTCGACGAGGCGGCCTGAGCATGGCCTTCCGCACCAGGCTGGCGCTGCTGCTCGTGAGCCTGACCCTGGCACTCGCGACAGCGCTGGGCGTGCTCTGGCTGGCGCTCGGCGAGGTCGAGCAGGGCCTGCTGGAGGCGCTGGAGGGCAAGGCCGCGGCCCAGGCGAGGATCGTCCGCGACGATGTCGAGCTGGCGCTCGAGCTCGGCATCCCGCTCGCCGACATTCCAGGCACCTACGAGTATCTGGAAGGCAGCGCCGAGGCCGATCCCGATGTCCGGTTCATCGCAATTGCCGACAAGGAGATGCGTCGCCTGCACTACGGCGGCATCGGCCGGCGGCGCCTCGACCCGCTGCTCGACACCGAGCCGGTCCGGGCCGTCGCCATGGCCGTGGCGAGCCATCCCGAGCAGCCGCTGCGGGCCGTCGAGGTCGAGGGCTTCTCGATCACCCCGGCGCCGCTCTTCGTCGATGGCGAGCACCGGGGCTTCGTCATCGTGGCGGTGCAGGGCAAGCAGATCCAGGAGGCGCTGATCGAGCGCAGCCTCGGCCTCGTGCCGGCTGGGCTGGCGTTCCTGCTGCTGCTGATCGAGCTCATCCTCTGGATCTCCGCGAGCGCGGTCGAGGAGCCCTGGCGGCGGCTGCACCGGCTGATGGCCCGCTTCGAGCGGGGTCAGCGGCTGTTGTGGTCCGAGCGTCACGACCGCAGCGAGATCGGTCACGCCAGCCGCCTCTTCAACGGCATCCTGCATCGCCTGCGCGATCGTGCCGAGCGGCTGACGCTCCGTGCCACCGAGGCCGAGCGCGCCGTCTTCGATCCGGTCGTGGCGCGCTCGATCCGCGAGCGGATCGACGAGCTCGGCGAGATGCCGCTCGCCGCCCTGACCAGCCGGCCGGAACGCCGGCCCGACCTGCGGCCGAGCGACCTGCAGCCGGCCATCGTCCTCTTCGTGGCGGCCGCCGTCCTCGGGCTCGTGCCGCTCTACTGGCCGGTCGCCAGCGAGGGGTGGCTGGCGCCGCTGGCCGGCATCGTTGCCGGGCTGGCGCTGGCGCTGCTGGTGCCGCGGGCGGGCTGGCTCCTCGTGGCGGTCGGCCTCACGCTCGCCATCGTGCCGCTGCTCGGCCCGGCCATTCCCGTCCCCTCCGCCGCACTCCTGACAGGCTGCGCCGTGGCGGCCCTCGCCGCCGGCTGGCTCTATCTGCGCAACACCATGGGTTGGTGGCTGGTCGGCTGGCTGGCACTGCGCGGCTTCGTCGGCGCCGCGGTCGGCCTGCTCGTGGCGGTCACGCTGATCCTCGAGGACCGGCTCGCGATCCTGCCCTGGCTGCACTACGCCGCCCTGCTGCTCGCCGTCCTCGCCAGCAATCGGGAGCCCGTCGTCCGCCGTCACCTGTTTGCCGGCACCGCCGGCGGAAGCCGGCGCTGATGCTGCGCACGCGCATCCTCGTGATCGCCACGGCCATCGTCCTCCTGGTCATCGGCCTGCTCGTCTATGGTGCCTGGCTGCGCGACCAGGGCGCCCGGGCCGAAAAGGACCAGCTTCGCCTCGATGCGCTGGCGCAGACCTGGGCGCTGCGCGGCACAAGCGCCATCGAGCATGCGACCGCTGTGATCATGGCGCGGCTCGAGGCTTCCGCGGCGATCGAGGCCGTGGCCGAGCGCGACGGACCGCTCCTGGCCGGCCTCGGCGGCTCGCTCTTCGGCCGCGATCCGGAGAGCGAGCAGCTGCTGCGCACCGATCTCTACGCCCAGGATGGCAACCTCATCTTCTCGACCGACACCAGCTACTTCGCCCTGCATCTCCTGGGTCAGGGCGAAATCCTGCCGCTTGCGACCGAACAGCGCCTGATCGGCGCCCGGGTGGGCGAGGGGACGCTCCTCGGCCTCTCGGTGGTCCCGCTCGAATTCAAGGGCGAGCGGGTCGGCACGGCCGCGATCGTGCTCGATCTCGCACCCTCCATCGAAGCCATGGCACGTGCCATGGACGCCGAGATCGCGGTCCTGGATCGTGCCGGACGGCTGGTGCTCGCCACCGGCCGCGACTTCTCTGCCGCGCTGCCGCGGGACTTCGCGATCGACCGGCCCACCCTGGTCGACGTGGCCGACGGCGACCGCAGGCTAGAGCTGGCCTCGACGCTGGCGGTGGACGTCGGCGGGGGGCGCAGCGCCACGCTCGTCGTGATCCGCGACATCACCCGTCTCGCCGAGCGGCAGCGGTTCATCGATCTCGCCTGGCTGTTGGGGGCGCTGCTGATCGGGCTCGGGCCGCTCGTCCTCCTCTGGTTCTACCTGCGCCGGGCCTTCGAGCCCCTCGACGAGGCGGTCGAGGCGGTGCGCCAGCTGGCGGCGGGCCGCACCGACCACTATGCGGAGCTCGGCACCGGCACCGACGAGATCGGCGATATCGGCCGGGCCATCGAGGTCTTCCGCCAGAACACGCTGGCGCTCGAGCGCAATGCCGATCTCGAGGCGCGGCGCCGCCGTCGCCAGGCGCGCTTCATCCGCCGCCAGATGATGACGCTCTCGGAGACGCTCGACGAGGAGGCGCAGGCCTCCGCCATGGAGGATCTCCGGCATATCGAGACCGCCGTCGCCGAGGGCTCGCCGACGGCGCAGGACGGCACGCGGTTCAGCGACGAGCTCGGCCTGATCGGCGTGGCGCTCGAGCGCATGACCGCCCGCGTCAGGAGCCAGCAGCAGGCGCTCTCCGAGCTGATCGACGAGCTGCGCGAGGCGCTCGAGATGAAGACGCGGCTGATCAGCCTCGAGCAGGAGCTCGATATCGCCCGGCAGATGCAGCAGAACGTGCTGCCGCGCCGCTTCCCGGCTTCGAGATCGCGGCGGTGATGGAGCCGGCGCGCGAGGTCGGCGGCGACTTCTACGACATCTTCCGGATTGACGCGCACCGTGTCGGCATCGCCGTGGCCGACGTCTCGGGCAAGGGTATCCCGGCTGCCTTCTTCATGCTGATCGCCCGCACCCTGCTCAAGGCGATCGCGCTCGAGGGCGCCGGCCCCGGCCGCACGCTCGCTCGCCTCAATGACTTCCTCTGCGGCGACAACGAGGAGACGATGTTCGTCACCCTCTTCTATGGCGAGCTCGACAGCCGCAGCGGCCGCTTCGTCTACACGAACGGGGGGCACAACCATCCCTATCTGGCGACACCGAACGCGGCGGTGACCGCGCTGCCGTCGACCGACGGCATGGCGCTTGCCGTGTTCGAGCAGGTGAGCTTCCCCGAGAAGGAGACGATCCTCGGCCCCGGCCACCGACTCGTCCTCTACACCGACGGGGTGACCGAGGCGTTCGACGACCAGGGCGAGATGTTCGGTGACGCGCGGCTCGCGGCGCTGCTCGGGAGCGACGCCAACCGCACGGCCCCGGGCCTGCTCGCCGCCATTCTCGATGACCTCGACCGGTTCACCGCGGGCGCGCCGCAGTCGGACGACATCACGGTCATCGTCATCGCCGGGCGGCCCGAGGGCGAGACCCGTGCCGACTGACGCCGCCCGCATCGAGGCGGCGCTCGCCGCCGGGCGGACCTTCGAGGCGGTGGACCTCGCTTGCGGCGGGGCGCGGGACGACGCAGCACCCGGTAAGGGACGCGCTCACCGCGCGGTCAGCTGGCTGGCGGCCACCGCGCTGCTCAGGAGTGGCGCCACCGCCGCCGCCGAGGCCATGGTCGCCGAGCTCGAGCGGGGCGGGCGGCGGCCGGTGAGCGGCCAGGCCGGTGCCCTTCGTGCCCGGCTGCTGGAGGAGCTCTGGCAGGCGACCGGCCGCGGCGCCGATCTCGACCGGGCGCTCGCCGTACGGCTCGCCCGGGCCCGGGCCGGTGGGGGTGCCGAGAAGACGGCTGCGGCACTCCTCGCCAAGGCGAACGGCCAGGACGCCCTCGCCGCCCGCCTCGCCGCCGCCGCGCGAAATGCTGCTGCAGCCGACCCGGCGGATCCGGCGGGGCTGCTCGACCGGGTCCGCCTCGCCTTCCTCCAGGCTGAGCCCGAAGCGGCCGAAGCGCCGCTCGCCGCCCTGGCCGAGCTGCTCGAGCGACGGCCACTCGAGCGGGCCATGGTGCGCCATGCGCTGCTCGGTCTCGAGGCCTATCGCGTAATGGTGCCAGAGGTGGCGATCGAGGCCTTCGCGCCGCCCCGCCTCGTCATCTATTGCGGCGCCCGCGATCCGGGACTGGCCGGCGAGCCGGCCGTCGCCGCGGCGATCCGCGAAGCCCTGGAAGCGGTCGGGGCGGAGATCGTCTATGGCTCGGCCGCAGCCGGCGCCGATCTCCTGTTCGCCGAGGCGGCACTGGACCGGGGAGCGGAGGTCAACCTCGTCCTGCCTTGCGGCGTTTCCGCCTTCCGGGCCGGGCTGGTGGCCCCGGCGGGCGAACCCTGGGTCGATCTCTTCGACCGGGTGACGGCAGCGGCCGCCTCGATGGTCAGCGTCGCCGAAGACCGCGACCGGGTCGATGACGTCGTCCTCGGCTTCGGCAACCGGGTGATCGACGGCACGGCCCGGCTGCGGGCGGAGGAGCTGGGTGCCCGGCCCTTCCTCATCGCCGCCTGCGATCCGCTCGCGGATTCGGGGGGCGGCGGCCCGGCCGACTTCATCGACCACTGGGGCGATCCCGCCCGGCTCAGGCTGGTCGACCTCGACGAGCTCGGCTTGTCGAGCGCTACGTCCGCGGCCCCGGTCGCCCTCGCGGCGGGCGTCGAGCAGCGCATCGTCGGCCTCCTCTTCGCCGACATCGTCGGCTTCGCCCGGCTCGACGACGCGCTCCTGCCGCAGTTCTGGCGTTTCATGGCGGCCGTCGCGGGGCATATGCGCGAGGCGGCCGGCGAGCCTTCGAGCCAGCGGAGCTGGGGCGACGCGCTCTTCATCACCGCCGACAATGCGCTGGCGCCCGCCGACTCCGCCATAGCGCTCGCCGATGCCTTCGCCGCCGTGGATGCCCGGCAGTTCGGCCTGCCGCGGGAGATGGCGATCCGCATCGCGCTGCATGCCGGGCCGGTCTTCGCGGGGCGGCACCCGATGACCGGCGAGGCCATGCTCTATGGCGGCAACGTCAACCGGGCGGCGCGCATCGAGCCGATCACCGTGCCCGGCCAGGTCTATGCGTCCGCCCAGTTCGTCGCCTGGCTCAAGGCCGAGGAGAGCGCTGCAGAGGCCGAGACACGGCTCGCCGGCGGCATTTACCGGCCCCGCTACCGCTGCACCTATCGGGGCGTTGTGGAGCTCGCCAAGCGCTACGGCTCCCAGGCGGTCTACGAGGTGGCGACCTGGCGCGCGGAGGGGCCGATGGCGGAAGCCCGCATCGACGGCACGCGGCTGGCGATGACCCTGGCCAACGACCCGGCAGAACATCGCCGGCTGGCGGCGGCCTTCGCCGAGTTCCTCGGCCGACACGGCATCGACGAGACCCAGCTCGTGCCATTCGAGATCGCCTTCGACGAGGTGGTGACCAATATCTGCCGCTATGCCTGGCAGGATGCCGGTCAACACGCGATCGAAGTGGCGGCCGTGCTCGATGGCGACCGCGTCGTGGTCACCTTCAGCGACGACGGCATCGCCTTCGATCCCCTGGCGGGGGCGCCGGTCGGGCTCGACGACGACATCGAGGAGCGCGAGATCGGCGGGCTCGGCATCCATCTCGTCCGTGAACTGATGGACGAGCTGCGCTATGTTCGCGACGGGTCATGCAACCGACTGATCCTGACCAGGCGCCTGGTGCCCGAAGCCGGCGCGCACGAGGAGGAACCATGAGCGACGACAGGCCGGATGCCGACGCCACGGCTGCCAATCTCGTGCGGGTCACGGGCAAGCTCGACGTGGTCGCGTCGAAGGCCTTCGAGGCCGAGCTCCTGGCCAAGCTCGACAGCCCCGAGCCCGTGCTCCTGGCCAAGCTCGACAGCCCCGAGCCCGTGCTCTTCGTCGACTTCGCCGACTGTGCCTATGTCAGCAGCGCCGGCCTGCGCGCCGTGCTGATCGCCGCCAAGACCGCGAAGAAGAACGACCACCGGCTGGTCCTCGCCGGCATGAACCCCATCGTCCGCGAGGTCTTCAAGGTCTCCGGCTTCGACCGCATGCTGGTCATCGAGGACGACCTCGCGACGGCGGTCGCCGCCCACGGCTGAGGGGCGGGGCGCTCAAGCGGTGATCGCCACCTTGAGCACGCCGTCGCGCTGGTTGGCGAAGAGCTCATAAGCTTCCTCGATCCGGTCGAGCCCGTAGTGGTGCGTGACCAGCGGGCCGAGGTCGAGGCGCTCGGCGGCGATGACGTTCATCAGCCGGCGCATGCGCTCCTTGCCGCCCGGGCAGAGCGAGGTGACGATCCGGTTGTCGCCGAGCCCGGCATGGAAGGCCGCGAGCGGAATGGTGAGGTCGCTGCTGTAGACGCCGAGGCTGGAGAGCGTGCCGCCGGGCTTGAGCACCTCGAGGCAGCTCGCGAAGGTCTGCTGCAGGCCGAGCGCCTCGATCGCGGCGTCGACGCCGCGGCCGTTGGTCAGCTCCATGATCGCCTCCACCGCGTCGACCTTCTTGAAGTCGACGACGGCGTCGGCACCGAGCCGCTTCGCCATGGCGAGGCGCTCGGGCACGGAATCGACGGCGATGATGGTCGTGGCACCCTTGAGCCGCGCGCCCGCCGTGGCGCAGAGGCCGATCGGGCCCTGCGCGAAGACGGCCACCGTGTCGCCGATCCTGATGTTGGCGGCCTCGGCACCGGCGAAGCCCGTCGACATGATGTCCGGGCACATCAGCACCTGCTCGTCGGTCAGGCCGTCCGGCACAGGCGCGAGGTTGGCCATGGCGTCCGGCACCAGCAGGTACTCGGCCTGTGCCCCGTCGATGGTGTTGCCGAAGCGCCAGCCGCCCAGTGGCTTGAGACCGTGCGCCGTGCCCGGGCCGTCCTGGGAGTGCAGCCCGTCGAGGCAGGCGTGGCTGTGGCCGGAGGGGCAGATGGCGCCGGCGATCACCCGCTGGCCCTCGGTGTAGCCGATGACGTTGCGGCCGAGCTTCTCGATCACGCCCACCGGCTCGTGGCCGATGGTCAGGCCGGGCTCGACCGGGTACTCGCCCTTGAGGATGTGGACGTCCGTGCCGCAGATCGTGGTCGTGGTGATGCGGATCAGGGCGTCGTTCGGGCCGATCTCCGGCATCGGCTTCTCGCCCAGGACGATGCGCCCGGGCTCGATGAAGATCGCGGCTTTCATCTTTTCCGCCATGGGTGTCCTCCGCTGCTGGCGGGCCGTCCGGCGACGGCCGCTGGTCGAGGCGAGCATCCGGCTATTCGCAGGCGGCGCCTTGCGCTGGATCAAGGCTGCCCGGACTTTCGGATCCGCGCCGGCGCCCTTAGGGTGCCGGGAGGGCTTCGACAGGGAGACGAGCAATGCGACTGGGCCTCCGGACGTCGGCGATCCTCGCCCTGGCACTGGCACCGCTCGCGGCGGCGGCGCAGGACTATCCCGTCACCTTCGGCATGCAGACGGCGATGGAGACCTATTTCGGCGAGGACGGGATCGTCAGCTTCGGCGAGTACGACGCGGCCTTCGTCCCGGCCGAGGGGCTGAATGCCGAGGTGGCGCTGGCCGACGAGGCGGGCAACGTGCTCGGCCGGTTCCCCTTCCACGACAGCTATCGCTTCCAGGACAAGGTCTTCGCCCGGATCGGCGTGGTCGGGCCGGCCGACGTGCAGCTCGACACGCCCGGCATCTACAACATCTTCTTCCTCGTCGACGGCGAGATCGCGACCCGCCTGCCCTTCGTCCTGCACGAGGCGAGCGACGGCAGCGACCCGTTCGATCCCGAGAAGACCTGGACGGTCGACGGCTTCTGGCGACAGCTCGGCTACATGACCGAGCTCAACTCGAGCGCCGGCCCCGCCCCGCGCTTCACCTTCTGGACCGGCGGGGTGGACCTGGCCGAAGGGGCCACAGGCGACGGCTACATCGCCTCGCTCGTCCGGGACGGTGAGGTGATCGCCCACAGCAAGCGCACGACGGGTCACATCCCGTCCGGCCGCTTCGCCCGCAGCAGCTTCGAGCTCTTCCACCCGCATGGCGAGCAGGAGACGCCGAACGCCGAAATCGTCACCCTCGCCGACCTCGAGGGCCAGCCCGATGGCGAGCTGCTGCTGCGCATCTTCAGGAGCTCCGACAACGCGCTCATCCGAGTCTTCCACCTGAACATGGCCGGCGGCGTGCTGCAGCAGCACGAGCGCGCCGTGCTCGGCTACGAGCCGCAGATGGACTTCATCCTGCCCCGCGTGGTCCGCGCCGGGGCCAACGCCTACGAGCTTGTCGAGGCCACCTGGTTCGAGAGCTTCTGATCAATGAAGGAATAATAGCCTATCTGGGGCCTCGCGTCAAGGCCGCGGGTTCCTTCGGCAAAACACGCTTTTCGGGTTCCTTCGTCGGCGAAGCGACGGCGCGAATGCCCGCAAATGCTGGAACGGACCCCCGGGTTCGTTCGTCGAAAGCCCGGGTTCGCTCGTCGAATCGCCGGGTTCGTTGGTCAAGTTCCCGGGTTCGATCGTCGATTCGGCGGGTTCGTTCGTCGTGAACTGTCGCATATAGCGCGACATCCCGGGTTCGTTGTCGCGTTATATGCGACAGTCGGGGCGCAACTGTCGCATTATACGCGACAACCTGAGCCTTGCTGTCGCGTTATATGCGACATCCCGGGCACGAGTGTCGCGTTATATGCGACAGCGGTGGCCGGGGAAGCCGGCAGCGCGAGCCGGTGATCGACGCCGGTCGCCCGCATCATTTGGCGGCGCTGGCGCGGGACATGACGAGCCAGGCCCGCCAGTAGTTGAACACGCCTCCGGCGAGAAAGAGGATGCTGCCGACCAGGTATTGCCAGGCCAGGAACGCGTCGATGAGCGTGCGGTCGGCCGGTGCTCGCACGGTCCAGAGATAGGGGATCGAGGCGACCGTGAAGAGGACCGAGCCGACCACGAAGGAGATCGCGGTGAGGTTCATCAATTGCAGGGTGATCAGGTCTGCCGCCTTGGTGATCTGCAGGACATTGATGCAGGCGCCGAGCACGAACAGCAGGCTGCCGATGACGAAGAACCAGGCGGCGATGGTGACCCAGCTGATGACCGAGAGGAAGAATACGCTGCCGAAGGTGAAGAGCAGGGTGCCGATCACATAGGACAGGGCGGCGAAGTATTCCCGCCGCGTGTCGCGATCGGCCAGCCCGAGCCGTCGCCGGTAGCCGGTCGCTTCGACGAGATCGTGGACCGTGACGATCAGGTAGAGCAGCGAGCCGAAGAAGAAGGCCCAGGCACCCCAGTCGGCATAGGCCGCGAAACGCGGGAAGAACAGGATGCTGCCGATGACGAAGATCACCCCGCCGATCTTGTACAGCACCGCGTTGATGGTCTCCCAGCGGAACTGCGCCCGCCGATCGCCGAGATCGCGCGCCGCGTCGTAGAGGCGGGGTCTGTTCACGAAGAGATGCGGCATGAGTCGGCCCTCCCCCGGTGCGATCGGCCTGGCGTCCGGCCGAGCAGGATTACCCGGACGCAGCGGGATGTCACGTCAGCCGGGGCCGGGGCCGGGGCCGGGGTCGGGAGCGGGCGAGGCCGGCTCGCCCGCCCTGGTGACCTACCCGAAGGAGACACCGGTCAGGATGCGGTTCTCCTGGGCGATCAGGTTGCCGGCCTCGCGGCTCTTGGTGAGGAAGTTGGTCCAGGCGGGGTCGGCGGTCATGGCGGCGCGGCGCTTTTCGCGGTCGGCGGCGGATTCGTACGCCCAGACGTGGACATAGGTGTTGATCGGGCCGGTCTCGGTGACGCCGTAGAGGACGGGCTGGCCCAGGTGCTTGGTCTGGGTGGCGTAGCCGTGCTCCTTGTAGAGGGCGAGCTGGGCCGGGACGGTGCCCGGGCGGCAGGTGTAGATGCGCATGTCGTAGATCATCGTCGGCGTTCCCCGATTACCTTGGCAATGGCCGCGAAAGGCGCCATGGCGCGGCCCTTGTCAACCCCGCCACGGATCCGCCCGCTCGGCGGGCGGCTCACGGATCAAAGACGAGCACGAGGTAGACGAGGAAGATCACGAGATGGACCACGCCCTGCAGCATGTTGGTGCGCACGGCGCCGAAGGTCAGCATGCCCAGCACCAGGGTCAGGAGCAGCAGCACCATCTCGACGTCGTCGAGACCGAGGACGACGGTATGGCCGGTGAGCAGGCTGATCAGCAGCACGGCCGGGACGGTGAGGCCGATCGTGGCGAGCGCCGAGCCGAGGCAGATGTTGACCGAGCGCTGCACCTGGTTCGCCCGGGCGGCGTGGACGGCGGCGAGGCCCTCCGGGGCGAGGACCAGGATGGCGACCAGCACGCCGCCCAGCGCCACCGGGGCGGCGAGGGTGGCGATGCCGAAATCGACGAGCAGCGCCAGCTTCTTCGAGAGCAGCACGATCGGCAGCATGGTCAGCACCAGCAGCACGGCATGGTACGGGACCGAGCGGACCGGGCCGTGGCCGTGCCCGCCCGTGTCCGCGACGGTCTTCCCGTCCGGGGCCGGCTGCATGAAGAAGCCGCGATGCCGGCCGGTCTGGACCGCCAGGAAGATGCCGTAGAGGGCGATGGTGATGGTGCCGAAGAGGATCTCCTGGGTGGTCGACAGGGTCGCGAGGTCGGTGGCCTTGGTGAAGCGCGGCAGGATCAGCGCCATGGTGGCGAGCGGGATCAGCACGGCGAGGAAGGCCCGGGCCCCCCGGAGGTTGAACTCCTGCTCGCCGTGCCGCAGGCCGCCGATCAGCAGCGAGATGCCGACCAGCGCGTTGAGGACGATCATGACCACGGCCAGCATGGTGTCGCGGGCGAGGGTCGGGTTGGCCTCGCCGGTCAGCATGATCGCGGCCATCAGCGACACCTCGATGCTGATCACCGAGAGCGTCAGGATCAGCGTGCCGTAGGGCTCGCCCAGGAGGTCGGCCAGGGCGTCGGCATGACGGACGACGCCGAAGGCGCACCAGAGCATGGCGGCGAAGATCCAGACGAAGAGGATGATCGTCGGCAAAGGCTGGCCGAGCAGGGCGAACCAGCCGGTGCCGACCGTCATGAGGATGGCCGTGGTGAGGGCCCCGAAGATGAGGGCACCCTCCGCGCGCAGCAGCGCCACAGCACCGGGTTTGGGCTCGTTCATGAGAGTTTCCTCGGTCGTTCGCAGGTCGGTTGCGTGATAGCCGCTTCAGGCAGCGATTCCCATCGACCAGATCGACCCCGCTGAGCTAGAAGCGCTGCATAACGAGGGAGGTGCTTCAATGACGAACCTGACCAGACGCGGCCTGCTGGCGGCGACGGCGATTGCCGGCGTCGGCATCGCGGCGCCGACCGTGCTCCGCGCGCAGAGCACGGTGATCCGCTGGGGCGAGATGCTGCCGGCGACCCATCCGCAGGCGCTGATGATCGACCGCATCGCGGCGACCGTGGCCGAGCAGTCGGATGGTCGGATCGAGATCCAGAGCTTCCCGAACGGCCAACTCGGCTCGGGCAAGGACATGATGGATTCGGTCGTCTCCGGAGCGCTGGCGATGACCACCGACGGGGCGGCGGCGCTCGGCTCGCTCCTGCCGCAGCTCTCGGTGATCGAGGCGCCCTATCTCTGGCGCGACGCGGCGCACATGGCGAAGGTGGCCGATGCGCCGGTCTTCGCCAAGATGAACGACGACCTCGTGGCGCAGCGCGGGCTGAAGATGCTGGCCGTGACCTATTACGGCAAGCGGCACCTGACGACCGGCACGCGCGAGGTCCAGACCGTGGCCGACATGGAGGGCTTCAAGCTCCGCGTGCCGCCGGTCGACACGTTCCGTGCCATGGCCGAGGCCTGGGGTGCCCAGGCGACCCCGATCAACTTCACCGAGCTCTATCTGGCGCTGAGCCAGGGGGCGGTGGACGGGCAGGAGAACCCGCTGCCGACCATCGCCAGCGCCAAGCTCAACGAGGTGCAGCAATATCTCGTGCTGACCGGGCACATCATCACGCCGCGCCTGGTGATCGCCAACAACGACTGGCTGAACGGCCTGGACGACGCGGATCGCGAGATCCTCGAGGGCGCTATCGCCGAGGCGGTGGTCTGGCAGGACGCGGAGCTGTCGAGCCAGGAGGCGTCGCTGCAGAGCACGCTCGAGGAGCAGGGCATGATCGTCATCGAGCCGGATGTGGAGAGCTTCCGCACCCCGGTGCTCGAGCAGCTGCCGCCCTTGTTCGAGGACAAGTGGGGCGACGGCACGTGGGCCGAGCTGGCGGCGCTCTGACCGGCATGACGACCCGCCGGCGCCCCGGGCCGGCGGGTCGCGCTGTCCCGGCATAGAACCGTGCTGCACTCGCTCGCCCGCGTGGCGCAGCGGCTCCTGGAGGTCGCTGCGGTCCTCCTGCTGCTGGCCATGCTGGCCTCGGTCTTCCTCGGCGTCGTCTTCCGGCTCGCCAACGACCCGCTGACCTGGTCGGACGAGATGGCGACGTATCTGCTGGTCTGGACCGGCTTCGTCGGCTGGATCATCGCGGGCCAGCGCGGCAGCCACATCCGCATCACGGCGATCATCGCCAAGCTCCGGGGCAGGGGCCTGATGCTGGCGGAGATCGTCATCCAGCTGCTCGTGCTGGCCTTCGGGCTGATCCTGCTGACGCAGAGCTTCGGGCTGATCCAGCGCAACCTCGACGTCGAGTGGGTGAGCCTGCCGCTCCCGGTGGCGCTGGTCTACATCCCGATCCCGATCGCCGGCTTCGCCGTGGTGCTGCAGGCCGTGCTCGAGATCCTGCGCCTCGTGCGCGAGAGGCCGGCCCCATGACCATGATCATGGTCGAGATCCTGATCGTCTGGTTCGTGGCCCTGATGCTGGGCGTGCCGCTCTTCGCCACGCTCGGCCTGGCGTCGGCCGCCTTCGTCTGGCTCAACGGCATGCCGATCGACATCGTGCCGCAGAAGCTGGCGCAGTCGGTCAACTCCTTCCCGCTGCTCGCCGCGCCCCTCTTCATCCTGATGGGGGCGATCATGAACTCGGCCGGGATCACCGACCGGATCTTCGGCTTCGCCACGGCCTGCGTCGGCTGGGTCCGGGGCGGGCTCTGCCATGCCAACATCCTGGCGAGCGTCATCTTCGCCGGCATGTCGGGCTCGGCGGTGGCCGACGCCGGCGGGGTCGGTGCCCTCGAGATCCGGGCGATGAAGAAGGCCGGCTACGATCCGGAGACGGCGGCGGCGATCACCGCGGCCTCGGCGACCATCGGGCCGATCATCCCGCCTTCGCTGCCCATGGTGATCTACGGGGTGAGTGCGGACGTCTCGATCGGCGGGCTCTTCCTCGCCGGCGTGGTGCCCGGGCTGCTGATGGCGGGGGCGCTCTCGTGCATGGTCGTGGTGATGGCGCGGCGGCGCAACATGGCGCGTGAGCTCTTCCCGGGCCTGCGCGGGCTCTGGGTCGCCTACCGCAGGGCGCACTGGGCGCTGATGACGCCGGTGATCCTCTTCGGCGGGATGATGGCCGGCATCATGACGCCGACCGAGGCGGCGGCGGTCGCCACGGTCTATGCGCTGTTCCTGGGTCTCGTCGTCTATCGCGAGCTCGATCTCCGCGAGCTGCCGAAGCTCATCGTCTCGACCGTCGAGGTGACCGGCATGGTGCTGGCGCTGGTCATGACGGCGGCGGCGCTGGCCTGGTGCCTTTCGATCTCGCGCATCCCGCAGACCGTCACACCGATCATCGTCGAGCATCTGGGCAACCCGCTGCTCTTCCTCCTCGCGGTCAACGTGCTGCTGCTGTTCATCGGCTGCTTCATGGAAGCACTCGCCGCCATGCTTATCCTGATCCCGATCCTCACACCCGTCGCGGCCCAGCTCGGCATCGACCCGATCCATTTCGGCGTCCTCTTCGTCCTGAACCTGATGCTCGGGACCATCACCCCGCCGGTCGGCGTCGTGCTCTTCATCACCTCGCGACTGGCAGGGATCAGCTTCGAGCGCATGTCGATCGCCATCGTGCCCTGGTTCATCCCGCTGCTCGTCGTGCTGGTGCTGCTCTCCATCTGGCCGCCGCTCACCACGTTCCTGCCGCAGCTCTTCCTCGGCCGGCCGGGCTTCTGAGCCGGGGCCTGCCTACCTGGGCGCCGCGCTGCCGAGCCAGGCCCGAGGCGAGGACGACCGCGTTCACGGCACCGGCGGAGGTGCCGCTGATCCCTTCGAAGCCGAGCCGCTCGGCCTCGAGCAGCCCCTGCAGCACGCCCCAGGTGAAGGCGCCGTGCGCGCCGCCGCCCTGCAGCGCCAGATTGAGGCGGCGTGGCCTGGCCGGCCACCTCACCGGGTGCCGCCCCTGGAGCCGCGGCGCGGCGGGCCGCCTCGGCGCCGGGGTGGTTGCGGCGTCAGGCCTGGCGGGACTGCGGCACAGCCGGTTCCGCGAGCCGCCGCGTCGACGATGTGAGCACCCTGTGGACGGCGCGGGCGAGCGACCGGCCGAGGCCGTGCAGGATCGCGGCGGTCGTCTCGGCCCGGAGCATGCGGCCCTGGGCGACGTGGCGCTGGATCTCGGCGGGCGTGGGGAAGGGGGGGAACGGCAGGCCCTGGTCGGGGCGCGCGGCGGGGCGGGAAGGGTGCTGCTGGTTCATGTCGGTACTTCCTCGGCAGGGTTCGAAAATGACCCGGAACGACGCCGTCCATGCCTGCCTTGCCGGAAGCACCCGGCTGCGAGCCGACGGCGCCATCCCTGAACAGTGCTCAATATGCACCCTGGGGAGAGGTCGGTAACCGCCCCTTGTGCAATGCAGCATCGACGGGTTTGCATGGTTCGGCAGCGCGGAACGGCAACGGCCCCGGGGCCGTGCGCCGGGCCCGGGGCGGCAAGGTGGGTTGGATCAGGCGGCCGTTGCTGCCGGCGGCGCCATCGCCCCGGTCATCAGCGCCACCGCGTCCGACATGCTGATGCTCTTCGGGTCGACGACGCAGAGCCGGCTGCCGAGCCGGTGGATGTGGATGCGGTCGGCGACCTCGAAGACGTGCGGCATGTTGTGCGAGATCAGCACGATAGGCATGCCCCGCGAGCGGACGTCGAGGATGAGGTCGAGCACGCGCCGGCTCTCCTTGACGCCGAGGGCGGCGGTCGGCTCATCCATGACCACGAACTTCCGGGCGAAGGCGGCGGCCCGGGCGACGGCGACGCCCTGCCGCTGGCCGCCGGAGAGGGTCTCGACGAGCTGGTTGATGTTCTGGATCGTGGCGAGGCCGAGCTCGGAAAGCTTTTCCCGCGCGATCCGGTGCATCGTCTTCTTGTCGAGCATCTTGAAGTACTTGCCGAGCCAGTCCTGGCGCCGGATCTCGCGGCCGAGGAAGAGGTTGTCGGCGATCGAGAGGGCCGGTGAGAGGGCGAGGTTCTGGTAGACGATCTCGATGCCCTTGGCCTGCGCCTCGATCGGGCTGGCGAAGTGCACGGCCTCGCCGTCCACTTCCAGCACCCCTTCGTCGGGCGTGACCGCACCGCAGATCGACTTCACCATGGTCGACTTGCCGGCGCCGTTGTCGCCGATCACGGCGAGGATCTCGCCGGGCATGAGGTCGAAGTCGGCGTGGTTCATGGCGACCACGCGGCCGTAGCGCTTGGTGAGGCCGCGGCCCTTGACGACGGGTGTGGGATTCTCGGACATCACGCGGAGACCTTTCTCAGCCACTGGTCGATGGCGACGGCGATGATGATCAAGGCGCCGACGGCGAACTGCTGCCAGAGCACGTCGACGCCGGAGAGGTTGAGGCCGGAGCGGAAGACACCGACGATCAGGGCGCCGACCAGGGTGCCGATGATCGAGCCGCGACCGCCGAAGAGCGAGGTGCCGCCGATCACCACGGCGGTGATCGCATCGAGGTTGCCCTCGAAGAAGCTCTGCGGGCTGACCGAGCCGACCCGGCCGACCGAGACCCAGCCGGCGAAGGCACAGAGGCCGCCGGCCACCGCGTAGACCGAGAGCAGCACCCGGTTGGTGTTGATGCCGGAGAGTGCCGCGGCCTCGCGGTCGTCGCCGATGGCGTAGACGTGGCGGCCCCAGCCGGTCCAGTTCAGCACGTACCAGAAGATGATAAACAGCAGCAGCATCATCACGGAGCCCGTGGTGAACTGCGCGCCGAAGAGCGAGAACGTGCCGCCGAAGACCTTGAGCAGGGGGGCCGAGGCGTCGATGTCCTGGCTTCTGATGCTCTGCCCGGCGGAGAGCCAGAGGACCATTGCGAAGAAGATCTTCCAGGTGCCGAGCGTGACGATGAAGGGCGGCAGGCGGAAGACGGTGACGAGGCCGCCATTTATTGCGCCGCAGAGGATGCCGCAGACGAGGCCGATGGGCACGGCGATGATCGAGGGCAGGCCGAGATTGACCCCGAGCCCGCCCATGACAACGGTCGACAGGACCATGATGGCGGCGACGGAGAGGTCGATGCCGGCGGTGAGGATGATCAGCGTCTGGGCGATGCCGAGAATGCCGATGATCGTCACCTGCTGAATGACCAGGGTCAGGTTGAACGGCGTGAAGAAGTTGTTGGCGATGGCGCCGAAGGCGAGGGCGCTCACCACCAG
>CAZGUW010000033.1:0-26774 GCA_964528705.1 uncultured Geminicoccaceae bacterium | reverse complement strand
CGGCGTCGGCCCCAAGGTGATCGTCGCCGACGAGCCGACCTCGGCCCTCGACGTCTCGGTCCAGGCGCAGGTGCTCGAGCTCCTGCTCGAGTTGCAGCAGAGCCTCGGCCTCGCCTACCTCTTCATCAGCCATGACATGGCGGTGGTCGAGGAGATGAGCCACCGGGTCGCCGTCATGCAGCAGGGGCGGATCGTCGAGAGCGGGCCGCGCCCGGTGGTGCTGAACGACCCGCGCCACGTCTACACACGGGCGCTGCTGGCCGCTGTGCCGGTCGCCGATCCGACGCGCCGGCGGGGCGTCCTGCCGCGCCTCGACACCGCCACCATGCCACGCGGGCGGCTGACCGAGATCGCGCCCGGCCACCTGGTGGCGGCCGCATGACCATCGGTATCGCCGTCACCGGCAAGGGCGCCGGGATCGCCGCGTTCCGCGCACTCGCCGCCGTCGAGAAGGTGGCGCGGGGTGCGATCGGCGGGTTCGTCAGCTTCGTCGCGATTACGGCCGACGGCACGCTTGCCCGCGCCGAGACCCAGCGCGGCGGCACCGCCACGCTCTTCACCAGCGGCGAGGCCACCGGGGTCGAGCCGCCGGCGCCGATCGCGGCGGCACGCTTCGCCGCGCTGATGTCGAGCGGCCCCGACCGCCCGGCACCGCTCGCCCAGTTCACGCCAGGCGATCCTGCCGTCGGCCTGGTCACCGGCCACCGCCTGCCCAACGTGCCGGGCGAGGGCGCCACCCTGCCGCTCAATGTCGCGACGCTCGATCGCATGCGGGGCGGCGCCGGGCCGCGGGAGGCCATCGAGGCCGAGCTCACCCTGCACCCCGAGGCCGATGCCGGGCTCATCGCGCTCGACCTCGAGGGCCGCCTGCATCTCGCCAACAGCCGCTTCGTCGAGCGCCGCGGCGATCTCGGCGCCGTGCGCCTCGAGGATCCGGCGCGAGGCCATGCCGCCGCCGTGCTGCACAACGCCATCGAGCCGCGGCACGGCCTCGCGATGCTGGCCGTGGCGACCGCCCTCGACAGCATGGCGCCGCCCGACCGGGCCGATTCGTTTATCCGCCTGGACGCGGGCCTCCTGCTCGAATCGGGTGCCGCCGACGCGCTCGAGGTCGATGCGGACGGCCGCGTCGTCCGCATCACCGTGAGCCGCCACCACCTGCTCGACGGTCGCCGCGACGGCAGCGTTCTCGGCTTCGCCACGCCCGTCCGCTGCGACGGCAGACTGCTCGGCCACACGATCGGCGACCCCTACTGCGTGATCGAGGCCGGTCGCCTCGTCTCGATGAGCGGCCAGCCGAGCGTCACCCTCGGCATCCACCACGACGACTGACCCTCCTGCCTGCCGCTTGGGCAGGCACTGCACGAACCGCCGTCAAGTGGCGTCGCTGGAGGCAGTCTGACGATGCGGGAGCGTGCATGGCACGGTTCATGCTTTTCACGCCGAAGTAGCTCACCGCAGCAGACGGAAGAACAGACAGGCGGATGCAGGAGATCGCAGGGCATGCCGGCAGGCTCGCCACCGGCCTCGACTGGCTCGTCGTGCGTTTCTGCGCGCTCATCGCCGCGGTGCTGGTCCTCGATGTCTGGCTCGGCGTCTTCGTCCGCTTCGTCTGGCCGCTGCCCATCACCTGGACCGAGGAGCTGGCCCGCTACCTGATGATCTGGCTGGCGCTGCTCGCCGCCTCCGCCGGCATCGCCAGGCGCGCCCACATCGGGGTCGAGATCCTGCCGTCGCACCTGCCGCCGGATGCGCGCCGCTGGCTGCGCCTCGCCCTCGACGTCGTCGCCTTCGGCTTCTTCGCGAGCCTCGTCGTCTACGGCACCGGCTTTGCTGCCAAGGGGCTGGAGCGGGCGACGATGATCCCCGGCTGGAGTCATTTCGTGCCGTTCCTCGCCGTGCCGGTCAGCACGGCACTCTGCTGCATCCAGCTCGTGCTGGTGGCGATCCGCGACTTCGGCGCGGCGGAGCCGCCGACGGATGCCACGATCGCCGGTGCCGGGGAGGCGCCCCGGCCATGATGCTGGTCGGCGCCACCTTCTTCGGCCTGACGCTGCTCGGCATGCCGGTCGGCTTCGTCCTCGGCATCGCCGGCATGATCGGCATGGCGCAGATCGGCGAGCGCTTTCTCGCCATGGGTCCGGACCGCTTCTTCTCGGGCCTCAACCTCTTCCCGTTCCTCGCCATGCCGTTCTTCATCCTGGCCGGCGAGATCATGAACCGCACCGGCATCACCGACCGGCTGATCGGCTTCGCCGACTCGCTCGTCGGCTATCTTCGGGGCGGCATGGCGCATTCGAACATGGTGGCGAGCGTCTTCTTCGCCGGCATCACCGGCGCCGCCACGGCGGATGCCGCAGCCTTCGGCAACACGCTGGTGCCCGCCATGGTCCGGCAGGGCTACTCCCGTCCCTTCGCCTGCGCGGTGACGGCGGCGGGCTCGATCATCGGCCCGACCATCCCGCCCTCGACGCTCATGGTCATCTATGGCTCGCTCATGGGCGTCTCGATCGCCGGGCTCTTCGCCGCCGGCATCCTGCCGGGTATCCTGATCTGCCTCGTCTGCATGGCGGTGATCGCCGCCCTCGGCCGCCGCCTTGGCCTGCCCAAGGCCGAGGGCGGCCCGTCGCTCCGCCACATCCTGAAGAGTGCCCGCGAGAGCGTGCTCGCCCTCGTCCTGCCGGTGATCATCCTGGGCGGCATCCTCGGCGGTGTCACCACGCCGACCGAGGCCGCCTCGATCGCCGTGCTCTATGCCCTCGTCGTCGGCGGCGTCGTCTACCGGAAGCTGCGCTTCAACGACCTCGTCGACATGCTGATCCGCACCTCGATCCTGACCGGCGTCGTCTTCCTGATCATCGCCTCGGCCTCGATCCTCGGCTGGTGGATGACCTACAACCGCATCCCCCAGGCCATCGCCGAAGGCTTTTTGACAATCTCCAGCAACCCGCAGGTGATCATCCTGATGATCCTCTGCCTGCTCCTGGTCGTCGGCCTCTTCATGGACATCAACGCGGCGCTGATCATCCTGGCCCCGGTCCTGGCACCACTGACGCTGACCATCGGCATGGACCCGATCCACGCCGGCGTCATGATCGTCCTGGCGCTCAACATCTCGCTGATGACACCACCGGTCGGCGCCTGCCTCTTCGTCCTCGCCAGCGTCACCGGCGAGAGCATCGAGCGCATCTCCAGGTCCCTCATGCCGTTCCTCGTGGCCGAGGTGGCGGTCCTCTTCCTGATCGCGTTCTGGGCCGACCTCACCCTCTTCGTGCCACGCCTCCTCGGCCTGCGCTGAGCGCCGGGCCGTTCCTGCCATCCGAAGAAAAGGAAGAACCGCCATGCGACTGACCAGAACGGCACTCCTCGCCGCGGCCGCGCTCTGCCTCGTGGCGACACCGGCCCTCGCCCAGAAGGTGATGCGCATAGCGCACCTCAATCCCGAGAGCCCGTTCGAGAGCCACTCCGGCGCCATGGCGTCGGTCTTCAAGTCCCTGGTCGAGAGCGGCACCAATGGCTCGGTGACCATCGAGCTCTTCCCGAACGGCCAGCTCGGCAAGGACGACGAGGTCATCCAGATGGTCAAGGACGGGCTCGTCGAGAGCTCGATCAACTCGGCCGGCGGCATCGCCCCGCATTACGAGCTGATCGGCATCTTCGACGTGCCCTTCGCCTTCCCCAACATCGCCAAGGCGCACGAGGTGATGAACCTCGAAAGCGAGTTCGGCCAGCTCCTCGCCGCCGACATCGAGGAGAAGACCGGTGTCAAGGTGCTGGGCCTGCTCGATTCCGGCGGCTTCTTCGCGATCAGCAACTCCAAGCGGCCGATCACCTCGGTGGCCGACATGGAAGGGCTGAAGATCCGCACCATGACCCTGCCGACCCACGAGGCGATCATCAGCTCGCTCGGCGGCCAGCCGACGCCCTTGCCCTGGGCCGAGGTCTACACGGCACTGCAGACCGGCGTCGCCGACGGGCAGATGAACCCGATCCCGATCATCGCCTTCGCCAAGTTCCAGGAGGTGCAGGACTACCTGACGATCACCAACCATATCATCACGCCCTATGTCTGGCTGGTTAACGCCGGGTTCTATGACAGCCTGACCGACGAGGAGCGCTATGTGATCGACTACGCCGCCAAGGTCGCGGTCGACGCGGGCCGCGGCATCTCGCGGATCATCGA
This sequence comes from uncultured Geminicoccaceae bacterium, assembly GCA_964528705.1. Taxonomy (GTDB): domain Bacteria; phylum Pseudomonadota; class Alphaproteobacteria; order Geminicoccales; family Geminicoccaceae; genus SLRI01. Next base: position 22,591 of record CAZGUW010000033.1, on the reverse strand, counting down.
GGCCTCGGACAAGGGCCTGCCGGCGCTGGCCGCGTCGATGAACGTCAATGCGCTGGGTGCGGCCGAGCTCGAGGAGTTCCGCACCGCCGCCCAGCCGGCGGTGACCGCCCTGATCGCCGAGCGTTTCGGCGAGGACGGCACGGTCATGCTGGAGGCGATGCTCGAAGCCGTGAAGGAGTAGTCGACGCGCCGCCGGCGGCACGGCCTGCCGGCGGCGCTACTTGCCGGCGCCGTAGAGGCCCTCGAGCAGGGCGCGGTGCCGCTCGATGATGTGCGGCCGGCGCAGCTTCATGGTCGGGGTCATGAGGCCGTTCTCGACGCTGAACACCTCGGGCATGATCTCGAACTTGCGGATCCGCTCGATCGCCGAGAGGTTGGCGTTGGCCCGCTTGACCGCCTCGCCGATCTGCTGCCGGAACTCCCGGTCATTGGCCAGCACTGCCAGATCCCTGCTCTTCCCCGGCTGCCGCCCGAAGGTCTGGACGAAGCCCGGGTCCGGCGTGATCAGCGCCACGAGATAGGGCTTGCGGTCGCCGTAGATCAGGGCCTGGCCGATCTCCGGCTCGAGCAGCAGGATGCCCTCGACACGCTGCGGCGAGACGTTGTCGCCGCCCGAATTGACGATGATGTCCTTCTTGCGGTCGGTGATCTTGAGATAGCCGTCCGCGTCGAGCTCGCCGACATCGCCCGTGTGCAGCCAGTCGTCGACGATGGTCCGGGCGGTGGTCTCCTCGTCCTTCCAGTAGCCCTTCATGACGTTCGCACCGCGCACCTGGATCTCGCCGTCCTCGGCGAAGCGGAGCTCGACGCCAAGCAGCGGCGGGCCGACCGTGTCGAGCTTGGCCTTGCCCGGCACATTGACGCTGATCACCGGTGCCGCCTCCGTCTGGCCATAGCCCTGCAGGACCGGCAGGCCGAGAGCCGTGAAGAAGAGCCCGACCTCGTAGTTCAAGGGTGCGCCGCCCGAGACCATGGCCTTGAGCCGGCCGCCGAAGCGCTCGTTGACCTTGGTCCGCACCAGCCGGTCGAGCAGCGCATCGGCAACGGCATCGACGGGGCCGAGGCGGCCGCCCTGCTCGTAGCGCCTGGTGCCGATGGCGACCGCCTGCTCGAACAGCCGCTTCTTGAGCCCGCCCTGCCGGTTGACGCCGGCCAGGATCTTCTGGCGCAGCACCTCGTAGAGCCGCGGGACACAGGTCAGGATGGTGGGCTTCGCCTCGACGAGGTTGGTCGAGAGCGTCTCGACCCCTTCGGCGTAGTAGATCTCGGCTCCGAGCGAGATCGGGAAGAACTGCCCGGCCGTGTGCTCGTAGGAGTGCGACAGCGGCAGGAAGGAGAGGAAGGTCTCCTTGTTGCCCAGCCCGATATGGCTGAGCAGCTCGTTGGCGCCTTCGAGATTGCACTGGATGTTGCGGTGGGTCTGCATGACGCCTTTGGGCGTCCCGCCGGTGCCCGAGGTGTAGATGAAGCAGGCGACATCGTCGGGCTGGATGGCGGCAGCGCCCGGCACGGCGGGCGAGCGCTCGCCCAGCGCCTGTGCTTCGGCCCAGGTGATGACCGGGACCGGCGGCTCGCCGAGATCGGCGATGGGCTCGATGAGGAGGAGCGCCTTGACCGATGGCGACTCCTTGATCGCGGGGATCAGGCGCTTCGCCAGGCTCTGCCCGGCGCAGATCACCATGCGCGCCTCGGAATGGCCGAGGATGTAGGCGTGGTCGCGCTCGGTGTTGGTCGTGTAGGCGGGCACGGTGATGCCTCCCGCACCCAGGATCGCGAGGTCGGCGATGCACCATTCCGGCCGGTTCTCGGCCACCAGCATGACCCGGTCGCCGGGCTCGACCCCGAGCTGGCGCAGGGCCCGGGCGAGCCTGGCCGCCTCCTCCGCCACGCGCCGCCATGACCAGGGTCGATAGACCCCGTCCTCCTTCTGCCAGAGGAAAGGGCTGTCGCCCTCGGCCGCTGCCTGCGCCTCGAACATCGCAAGCAGGTTGGTTTCGGTCCTGAAGGTCGACATCGTCACCCTGCCTCATCCTGATCCGTCAACGGCCTTCGGGCGATGCGGTCCGGCGTGCCGCGACAGTTGCCGCGACCGTCGGTCCGCTCGCTGGACCTGCACCCCCTGCCACATATATCTGGCATGTCCAGATTGAAGGGAAGTTCGATGACGAAGGACCAGCGGTTCCAGGCGGCCGCAGACACGGCCAGGGCCGCGGCGGCGGAAGCGACCGCCCCGCGCTGGAATCTCGGCGACCTGTTCACCGGCTTCGACGACCCGGCGATCGAGGCGACCCTGGAGGCGGCCGCCGGCGAGGCCAGGGCCATCGCCGAGGCGCATGCCGGCCGGCTCGCGGAGCTGGACGGCCGGGGACTCGCCACCCTCATCGAGCGCTACGAGGTGGTCCAGGAGCAGCTCGGCCGGGTCTATGCCTTCGCGTCGCTCAGCCATGCCGGCAATCGCGATGATGCCGCGATCGGCCGCTTCTTCCAGGGCGTGCAGGAGCGGGTCAACGCCATCAACACCGACCTCCTCTTCGTCACCCTCGAGCTGAATCGCATCGAGGACGCGGCGCTCGAGGAGCGCATCGCGGCCTCGCCCGAGCTCGCGCGTTTCCGGCCCTGGCTCGCCAATGTGCGCGCCTTTCGCCCGCACCAGCTCTCGGACGAGATCGAGAAGGTGCTGCACGAGCGCTCGGTCACCGGCCGGAGCGCCTGGGTGCGTCTCTTCGACGAGAGCATGGCGGCACTCCGCTTCCCGTTCCGCGGCGAGGAGCTGACCAGTGCCGGGATCTTCGACAAGCTCCAGGCCAAGGACCGCGACGTCCGCCGCGATGCCGCGAGCGCCATCAGCGAAGTGCTCGCCAGGAACCTGCGGCTCTGTGCCCGGATCACCAACACGCTGGTCAAGGACAAGGCGATCGAGGACGGCTGGCGCCACTTCGCCCGGCCGATCTCGTCCAGGAATCTCGCCAACCAGGTCGAGGACGAGGTGGTCGATGCCCTGATCTCGGCCGTGCGCGACGCCTATCCCCGGCTCTCGCACCGCTACTACGCGCTCAAGGCCCGCTGGATGGGGCTCGAGAAGCTCGAGTTCTGGGACCGCAACGCGCCCTTGCCCGAGGACAGCGACCAGCGGCGGAGCTGGGACGACGCCAAGGTCATCGTGCTCGACGCCTATCGCAGCTTCTCGCCGCGCCTCGCCGAGATCGTCGACCGCTTCTTCGAGAAGAGCTGGATCGATGCCGAGGTGCGGCCCGGCAAGGACAGCGGCGCCTTCTGCCACCCGGCCGTGCCGAGCGTGCACCCTTACGTGCTCATGAACTTCCAGGGCCGGGCCCGGGACGTCATGACCCTGGCGCACGAGCTCGGGCATGGCGTCCACCAGACCCTGGCGGCCGACCAGGGCCTCCTCATGTCGAGCACGCCCCTGACCCTTGCGGAGGCCGCCTCGGTCTTCGCCGAGCAGCTCACCTTCCGCGCCCTCCTTGCCCAAGCCAAGAGCCCGGTCGAGCGGCGGGTGCTGCTCGCCGGCAAGGTCGAGGACATGCTGAACACGGTGGTCCGCCAGATCGCCTTCTGCGAGTTCGAGCGGCGGGTGCACGATGCGCGGCGGAAGGCCGAGCTGACGCCGGACGAGCTCGGCGACATCTGGATGGAGGTGCAGAAGGAGAGCCTCGGGCCGGCCTTCACCTATCCGGACGAGTACCGCGCCTACTGGAGCTACATCCCGCACTTCGTCCACGTGCCGTTCTACGTCTACGCCTATGCCTTCGGCGACTGCCTCGTGAACGCGCTCTACGCGCTCTACGCCAGGTCGCCCGAGGGGTTCGAGCCGCGCTATGTCGAGATGCTGCGGGCGGGCGGCACGCTCCGGCACAAGGAGCTGCTCGCGCCCTTCGGCCTCGACGCCTCCGATCCGGCCTTCTGGCAGGGCGGGCTCGCCATCATCGAGGGCTTCATCGCGGAGCTGGAGGAAGAGCTGGACGCCGCCGGGACGAAGACCGCCGGAGCCACTGCTTGAGCGAGCGCCCGAGCGGGACCGGCCGGCGCAACAGCGAGAGCTCGTTCGGTGGCCGGTTTCGCCGCTACGCCCAGGTCTCCGGCACCATGGCCGGCCAGGCGGCGCGGCTGGCCGGCCGCCGGCTGACCGGCTCCACCAGCAGCAGCGCCGACCGGCTGGAGCACGCTTCCGAGCTCAGGGCGGCGCTCGGCGGGCTGAAGGGCCCGCTCATGAAGGTGGCGCAGATGATGGCCACCATCCCGGAAGCCCTGCCCGCCGAGTACGCGGCCGAGCTCGCTCAGCTGCAGAGCAACGCCCCGCCCATGGGCAAGCCCTTCGTCCGCCGCCGCATGCGGGCGGAGCTCGGCGAGGATTGGGCCAGGCACTTCGAGGACTTCCCGCTGGAGCCGGCCGCCGCCGCCTCGCTCGGCCAGGTGCACAAGGTGGTGCTGGCGGACGGGCGGACCGCCGCCTGCAAGCTGCAATACCCGAACATCGCCGCCGCGGTCGACGCCGACCTCGGCCAGCTCCGGCTGATCTTCGCCCTCTATCGCCGCTACGACCGGGCGATCAACCCGGACCGCATCTACGAGGAGATCGCGGCCCGGCTGCACGAGGAACTCGACTATGTCCGCGAGGCGCGGAACATGGCGCTCTACGCCCGGATGCTCGAGGGCGAGCCGCAGGTCCACGTGCCGGAGGTGATCGGCGAACTCTCGACCGGCCGGCTGCTGACCATGGGCTGGCTCGACGGCACCCGGCTCCTCGACTTCAAGGCCGCCCCGACCGAGACCCGCAACCGGCTGGCGCTCAACATGTTCCGCGCCTGGTACGTGCCGTTCTACAATTACGGCGTGATCCACGGCGATCCCCATCTCGGCAACTATACCGTGCGGCCCGACCTCGACATCAACCTCCTCGACTTCGGCTGCGTGCGCATCTTCCCGCCGCGCTTCGTCAAGGGCGTCATCGACCTCTTCTGGGCGCTGATGCGCAACGACCGCGACCTCGCCGTCGCCGCCTACGAGAGCTGGGGCTTCAAGAACCTGACCAACGAGGTCGTCGACGTTCTCAACGAGTGGGCCGTCTTCCTCTACGGCCCGCTGATGGAGGACCGGGCGCGCCTGATCCAGGAAACCGGCGGCGGCCGTGAGGGCCGCGAGGTGGCCAGCAAGGTGCACCAGCGCCTGCGCGAGGTCGGCGGTGTCACCCCGCCCCGCGAGTTCGTCTTCATGGACCGCGCCGCCATCGGCCTGGGCTCGGTCTTCCTCCACCTCGATGCCGAGATCAACTGGCATCAGATGTTCCTGGAGCTCATCTCCGACTTCGACGTCGACGCGCTGGCCGAACGGCAGGCCGGGGCGCTGGCGGCGCAGGGGCTCGAGCTGCCGGGCTGAGCGGCGGGTATCAGCCTGTGGAGTATCGTGGTTGGCTGCAATCCTGATTCATGCCGCGCGCTGCCACGCGTTGAAGTATCCCAGTTGACTGATGGCCAGGCCGGTCGTGACGATGGCGACACCGATCCACTGCAAGGGCGACGGAAACTCCGCCAGCAGCGCCAGACCGATCAGGGTTGCCAGCAGTGGCATTGCGGGCGACAGCGTCGCGACCTTCGTGCTGCCAAGGACCGAGATTGCGAAGGGGTAGAGAAAGACCGCGACGATCCCGACGAAGCCGCCCTGATAAACCATCTGGAGACCAAGCGCCCAGGGATCGGCCTGCATGATCCCGACCTCCCGGAACCAGAGATAGGGAGGCAGGAAAAGGATTGGCGACAGGGTTCCGATGATGATCAACGCCGTCCGCGCATCGACCCCCCAAAGCTTCACGAAGAAGGCATAGCTTCCCCACATGGCGGCGGCGCACAGGAAAAGGCCGATGCCGATCAGGACACTCGGGCTCCACCCGCCGACCTGGTCGGCCAGCACGGCAGCCAGCCCGAGCAGGCACACCATGTTGCCCAGCAGAACATGGGGCGGCGGCCGCGTTGCCAGCAAGACCATCCCCAGCGTCATCACGACAAAGGGCTGAAGTCCGGGGACCAACGCAGCGCCATACGCCACCGGCGCAAATGTCAGCGCTCCGAGGAAAACTGCACTGTAGGTCGCGCCGTTCAGCAAGGCCAACGCCAAGCAGCGCCAGAACCCGATCCGCTTGAAGATGTCGCGCAGGGCCAGGAGACCGATGGGCGCGATCAGGACGGCGGAAACGAGAAACCGCAGGGCCGTCTGGTCATAGCCGTCGAGACCGGCAGCCGCCCCGACCCTGCCGACCGTGAACATGCCAGCATAGATCAGAATAGCACCGAACGCCGCGAGATAGCCCAGAACTGATCGGTCAATCATCGCGCGGCCCGACTGAGCTTCCCGCAGGAGAGGCAGAAAGCGGTCAGGATAAATTCCTTATACGGGGTGCACCGAGCCCAAGGGCATGAACCGTGGCGTTAGCGGCACCTGCACTGCAACGCAAGCCCGACCAATGGCACTGAGCGGCCGCCGGCCCCTCAGAACAGGGGCGGCGGGGCGGCGAGGACGAGGCGGGTGATCGTCGCGTCGAGGGCGTAGAAGGACCAGTGCAGCGAATAGGCCCAGCGGAAGCCATTGGCCGTCCGCAGATAGAGCCAGGGTGCCACGAGGCCGAAGAGGGTTGCCGCGAGGGTGAAGCGGGCGACGTAGAGCGGGGAGAAGCCGTCGAGCGCCAAGAGGAGGTGGAACCCGCCGAACGTGGCGGCGAGGCCGATGGCGATCGGCTTCAGGCCGAACCGCAGCCCGGCGGCCGTGCGGATCAGCGAGGCAACGAGGACCTGCTGGAACAGGATGTCGGCCGATTTGGGCAGGTAGTACCAGCCCGAGGCGAACATGAACTCGGGCGGGTTCGGCGGCGCCAGCCAGGCCGAGACCGGCGGCAGGCCCGGCAGGACGAATGCCGTGAAGAGGGCGAAGAGTGCCAGGACCGGCAGCATCGCCCCGACGTCGGCCAGGACCATACCGGGAACGAGCCGTTCCCTGAGCTCGTTGCGGAACCAGACGGCGGTGATGGCCGCCCAGCTTGCGTAATAGGCCGTGAAGACGAACGGGGCGTCGTCATAGCCGTTCTCGAGACCCAGGCCGTCGACCAGGGCGTAGTAGCCGTGACTCGAGGCGAGCCAGAGGGCCGCGACGACCGCGAGGGCCGCCGCCAGTGCCTTAATCGGCCCATGCTGACCTAGGCTCGAAGCACCGATGCAGCCAGCATTGCCGTCCATCGTCACAGCCATGGTCCTGTCGCTTCTTGCGCGCGCCCGGTTCAGCGGGGACGGCGGGGCGGCGAGCGGCGGCCGGCCGGTCTCGTGACGTAGAAGACCAGCTCGGATCGCTCGAGCACGCCGTCGCCGTTCTTGTCGAGTTCCTTGAACGCCTGGTGCAGCCGCTCGTCGAACTCCTGGCGCGAGATGAGCTTGTCGCCATCGAGGTCGAAGGATGCGAAGGACGGCAGCGCGCTCGCCGAGCCGAGGGCGGAGCGTGCCCAGGTGTCATGGTAGACCGGCCGTACCGGACCCGGTTTCGAGAGCAGCAGCCATTCGTGATCGATGCCCTCTTCAAGCTCCGCGCCGTCCACGAGATGATCGCCGTTGGCGTCCATGGCGCCGAGAAGCAGCGCTACCGGCTTGACGGCGGACCCCGTATAGCCGGCCGCGCGAGAACCTTCGCCCCCTGGATCGCGCGGGCGACGATCCGGCCCGGCCGCACACGCGCTGAGCGTCAGCGCGCACGCGGCAACCAGGGTGAGGAACGCCCGAGCCGGTCGGCCACCGGGTGAGAGAACTGGTCTGAATGCCATGACGCGATTTCCGTCGATCGTGGACGCCAGATGAAGCGACCCGGCTTAACCCTTCGCCGTCGCATGGCGACCGGACACCATGCGCAGGAGCGTGCCGTCATGGTCGATGAAGTGGTGCCTGAGCGCTGCCGCCACATGGATGGCGATGAGCAGCGACAGGGCGATCGCGGTCCACCCGTGCACCGCGCCGCCGAGACCGGAGAGCCAGGCGATCTCCGCCCGGGCGGGGATGGTGAACCAGCCGAAGACGTCGACGGCGCGGCCGCCGTAGATCGACGCGACGAGCCCCGAGAGCGGCATCAGCACGACCAGGACGAGCAGGGCCCAATGCACGGCCCTGGCCGCCCACGCCTGCCATTTCGGCATGCCCGGAATGTCGGCCGGGAACCCCTGGGCCAGGCGCCAGGCCACGCGCCACAGCCCGTAGAGCAGCACCAGCACGCCGATGGCCTTGTGAATGCCGATCAGCGGACCCTTGGCTTCACGCGGCACGCCGCCGTATTCCAGATAGAAGCCGAAACAGAGCATCCCGATGACCGCTGCGGCGATCACCCAGTGATTGAAGCGGGAGAGCCGGTCGTAGGTGGTGAGGTCGGACAATGACGGGTTCCTCCTTGGGTTCTTCATCGGGGACGGGGCGGGCGCACGGACGCATCACAGGTGGCATCCGCGTCCGCCAGCACGCAGCCGGCCTCGGCGGCGAGGCAGCCGAGGATCCGGTTCGAGCCCGCCGCGCCGGCGTGGTAGTGGTAGGGCAGGCCTTCGGCCTCGTGCCCGTTGCAGGCATCGAGCCCTTCCGGCGCCCGGCCATCGGCGAGCAGGTGGGTGAAGATCGGGTAGCCGTCCATCGCGATGCCGATCTGCCCGCCATGCGCCGCCAGGGCGTCGCCATCGGCGCCCTCCAGCGTCGTCGGCGCGCCGGCAAGGCAGTCCGTCACGGCATGGTAGTGGTAGCCGACATGCAGGTTCACATGACCGCCGCAGTCGTCGAAGGGGGCGATGGTGTAGGCGCCGAGGATCGCGTCCACCGGCGCCGGCCCGTCGAGCCGCACGCCGTTCGCGGCCACACCCGAGCCGCCGTGTTCCGTTCGTCCCGGCCGTTCGCCCGGGACCGGGTCCAGCGGGATCACGTAGGTCACGGTCGCGTCCTCCGGCATGTATTCCGGCAGGCACTGGACGCAGTGGTTCCGGTAGGCCGGGTCGACATCGGGGCGGGCCGCGGCCTCGCAGGCCTCCAGCGTGCCCGTGAACCGGACGGCGCCCGTGTCGGGATCGAAGAGCTGCCAGTTGTCGTCGCCGTAGATCTCGGCGAGGCTGGTAATGAAGGCGCCGTCGACGTCCACGGTCTCGCCATCGAGGAACCAGATGCCGCCAGCCTCCGGGCCGTCCGCGATGTTCGTCGGGCACCATGGGCCGGGCGTGTAGTCCTTGGGGTCGGGCCTGACGGTGATCGAGAAGCAGGTAGCTGGCGTGCCGCCGGAGAGGGTGCAGGCGACCTCGGTGGGCCCGCTCACGACGTCCGCGGCCGCGAAGAAACCGGCGATGCGCGCAAGGTCGGGTGCTTCCGCCTGCGCCGCGGCCGGGCCGGTCGCCACGAGAGCAACGGCGAGCAGCGAAGGTGTCGTTATCCTCTGGAGCATGAGAACCGCCTCGGGTTGAGCCTTCTTGCAACGAACGAGCAGTTAGCATATTAACTATCAGCATGCAAATGATCGAGCACGATTTCCATGGCCTCCTGCACAGTGCCGACCTCGTCGAGACGGCACTGCGCCGCAAGCTGGCCCCTCTCGGGATCCAGCCCCGCCAGGCCCGGGTGGTCGAGGCGCTGGCCCGGATGGGCCCGGTCTCCCAGGCCGACCTCGCCGCGGCTTTCCGGATCACGCCTGCCAGCATGAGCACGATGACGGACCGGCTCGCGGCGGCCGGCTACCTCACGCGCACGGTCGATCCGGCATCGCGCCGGCAGAACCTGCTCGAGCTGACGGCGAAGGGGCGCAACCTGCTGGCCGCCATCGACGAGGCCTGGTCGGCGGTCGACGACACCATCCGGGTCGTTCTGGGCGACGACGCCGCCACCTTCTTCCATCAGGCGCGGCGGCTGCGCGACGGCCTGGGCGGCACCATCCCGGGTATCGGGATGGCCGGCACCCGTGCCCAGGGGACCGATTGATCCCGTTCAGTCTCTCACCCCGACAGCTCGCCAGGCACTGCCCATGCGACTCCGAAACACGACGCTCGCCGGCCTCGCCGTCGCCATGACGGTGCCGACCGCCGATGAAGCTGCCGCCCAGGTCGATCCGGCGGCCCTTGCCCCGACCGCCCTCATCGAGGCGCCCGAGGTGGTCGACTGCACCCTGGAGAACGGCACCAGGACGCGCTGCCACCGGATCAAGGTCGGCTACCTGCCCGAGGGGCTGGAAATCGGCCCGTTCTGCCCGGCGACGCTCGACGAGAGCGGTGGCATCTGGGAGTGGACCGGCGACCATGCCGGGCTCTACCGGGTGGACCGCGACTTCTTCATGATGCTGGACGATCTCGGCTACCGGTTCTTCGACAGCGACGGCACGGTGCATATCGTGGATATCGCGACGGCACCGCCCGAAGCGGACCATGCCTGCATCAACGTCTCGCCCGATGAGAGCGTCGAGATCACCATGCTGCTCCCCGTGACGCCGGTCATGGCAGAGGCGCCCACACCGCTCGGCACCGTTGCCAAGGTGGGCCTGGCGCTCGACGGGGTGCCGGTCTTCTCCGATGCGCCGCAGATCCAGCATACCGGGCACATGCCCGCGCTGGATGTCTGCGGCGGCCACATCGATCCGGGGGGCTGGTACCACTGGCACGCGACGTCGACGGATATCGAGACCACCTTCGCGCACGAGGGCGTCGCCGCGGACTGCCTTCTCGCGCAGGACCCCACCGCGCTCTTCGGCTATGCGTTCGACGGTTTTGCGATCCTCGGCAGCCGGGAAACCGATGGCTCGCTGCCGCAGGACCTCGATGCCTGCAACGGCCATGTGGGCGCCATCGGCGAAAGTGGCGAGGAGATCTACCACTACCACGCGAGCGAAACCTTCCCGAACCTGCCCGCCTGCCTGGTCGGTGTGCAGGCCCGAGGGAACTTCGTGACGACCGCGACGGCCGGGATCGGTGCGACAAGGGCGGGTCTGGATGGCCGCGGCGAGCCCCCGCGGCCCGGCCATGGTGGTCCGGGCCACACCCCACCGGGGTTCGAGCAGGCGGCCAGGCAGCTTGGCGTGAGCGTGGAGGTGCTGATGCGGGCGCTCGGCGATCCGCGCGGTGGCCGCCCGGATCTGGCGGCTGCGGCCAGAACTCTTGGTGTCTCCGAGCACCAGCTTCGCACCGTGCTGCCCCCGCCACCGCCCCGGTGAACCGACGGGCGGTGACGACGGGGACGACCTTGCCTCGGTTTGGAGGGCCGCCTCGGCGCCCTAAGGCGCTGCGACCGGGCCGATCAGGGGCGTGCGCACCGGCTTGGCCACGCCGAGGAAGACCACGAAGGTGTTGGCGGAGAACTGCGTGGAGTGCGCCTCGGGCGGGACCTCGCTGAAGCCGGCCTCCGTGTCGTTCCAGCTGTTCGCCACCCATGCGTTGCCGGCAGGATCGAGCGCCAGCGCCGAAACGGTCTGCAGGCCACCGATATAGCCGCCCTTCGGCGAGATCGGCTCACCGGTCGCGACGCCCGGCGGGCAGGTCTCCGTGCGCACGCCGCAGAGCTGGCTGACGGAATGGCTCGTGGAGCTCGCGACCCAGACATTGTCATTGCCGTCGATGGCGACACCCCATGGCCCGGTGATGCTTCCCCCCGCATTGTAGGGGCCCTCCACCGTGCCGTCGGGTCGGATCATCGAAACATCGCCGCCGGGGAACTCGCTGATGATGTCCCAAAGATCGACCCACATGTTGGCCGCCCGTTGGTCGGCCGACATCGAGCCGGCGAGCGCCTCGGCCTCGCTCTCGAGCTTCTGCTTGACCAGCGCCAGCTTCTCCAGCGTGCCAGGATGCCCGACGAGGTTGCCGACCCAGGCATTGCCCTGGCTGTCGATGGCAATGGCGTGCGGGCTGTAGCCGACCTCGATTTCCTCGGCGTTGCCGGGCTCGCTGGCCGGAAAGCGGGTCACGGTTTTGGAGCCGCTGTTGGTGATCCAGATCCGGTCCTCCTGGTCGATGGCGATGCCGAAGGGCTCCTTCACCTGCAGCGTGCCATCCACCGGCTTGCCGTCCACGGTGCGGCCGAGAATGCGACCCTTCGCGACATCGCCGTCTGGCAGGTGAACGATCTGGTCGTTGCCGTTGTCGACGGTCCAGACATCGCCCTTGGGGGTGACGATGATACCCTGCAGCTCGGCGAGCTTGCCATCGAAGTCGTAGCCGGACTCGGGGGAGAGCGGCTTGCCGGTCTTGCGGTCCAGCACGGAGATCGTGCGACCGATCAGGTTGGTGGCCCAGACCTTGTCATCAGGAGAGATGGCGATGCCCCAGCCGGGGCTGTCGAGCCCGCCGCCGCGGAAGCCCGTGATCATGGGCGAGAGCGGCGTGCCGTCCGGTGCGAATTTCCCGACGCCGCCACCGAACTGCTGGAAGATCGTGGTCTGCGAACCGGCCAGCCAGTTGTTGTTGGTCCAGAAGTTCCCCTCGCCGTCGATGGCGGCACCACCGACCGCGAAGAAGCCTCCGCCGGAATGGACCAGCGACAGGGTCCAGGCACTGGGCGCATAATAGAGGTAGGGGACGAGAGGCACATCCCGGTACCGCTTGCCCTCCGGGACGGGATAGAATTCGTCCAGCAACCCGAAGAGCTTGTCTGCATTGTGCCATGGATGGCGGGCGATGTTCTGCGCCGCGGCGAGCGTGTCGGTCGGCGCCGTTCCACCCGGCGGCGTGGCCGCGTCGAAGAGCTTGTCGCAGGCGTCAGGGATCGCCGTGACGCAGGCCGCCAGCAGGAGGCCCAGCGTGTTCATCCTGGCCAGGGTCGTGGTCTGCGGGCCGTTCAGCGGGTCCGTGATGACCGGGCCCAGGCCACCTGTCTCGAGATCCACCAGGTTCGGCACGTTGCCGGCGGCGATCCGCAGCCCCAGGTCATTGCCACGCAAGGTGCCGCCGTCCAGGAACTGCGCGCCGGCCCAGGCCGAGGCCACCGTGGTGAGCTCGTTGATGGTGACGCGCTCCGGGGCATCGGTCCCCAGCATGGCCAAGAGCGCGATTGCCGGATTCGGCCCCTTGCCGGTCGCCGTCGTCGCTTCGCCGCCCAGTGCCGTGAGGTGGAGCACACCCGCGTCGTCGCCGCCGCCGGCCACTTCGAGGTCGTAGCGACCATCGTCATCCGTCGTCGTCTCGCCGAGCTTGCGCGGTGCTTCCGGCCCCGCCAGCCAAAGGGTCACGGCGGCGCCGGTGATCGGCGCGCCGCCCGCCTCCACTCGCCCTGCGATACGCTCCACGGCGGATGCCGAGGCGGACATGAGCGCGAGGGCGACGATGAGGGCGGCATGTTTGGCAGTTTGCAGCATCGGGTGCTTCTCGATCCTTGTGGCGGCCTGGCTGGCGACGGCCGATAGTGCCAATGGCATGTGCTTTGGCAAGCATGCGCCTGAATCGAAAAGGGCGCCCGACCGGACGCCCTTTGTCACTTCCCGAAGCGGGAGCGAGCCGTCTTCGGCTCAAATCTCGTCGCGTTCGGCCCGCTTGCGCATCAGCTTGCGGTAACGGCGGATCGCCTCGGCCTTTTCGCGGGCGCGGCGCTCGGACGGCTTCTCGTAATGCCGCCGCATGCGCATCTCCCGATACAGGCCCTCGCGCTGCATCTTCTTCTTCAGCGCGCGGAGCGCCTGATCGACATTGTTGTCACGCACCTGAACTTCGACGATGACCGTTCTCCCGAGCTGGCTCACCTTGCCTACGGTCCCGTTCGGCAGGGCGAAAAAAGGGGTTCCCTCCCCAGAGGGCGGAGCCGGTGGATAACCCATATCAGCCGGCCAGGCAAGGGGTGACGCAGCCCGTCCGGGCCGGGCTTTTCGCTTCCACACCCTTTTCGCCGGCGCCGGCACCCTTACCTATTCCGCATGACGCTGCGCAAGATCGCCCTCCTCGGCCACCCCGTCCTGCTCGAGCCGGCCCGCCCGGTGGCGGACCCCGCCGATGCCGAGGTGCGCGCACTGGTCCGGGACATGGCCGAGACCCTGGCCGATGCCAGGGGCCTCGGCCTCGCCGCCCCCCAGGTCTACAGCGGTCTCAGGGTGCTCCTGGCGCTGGAGCCAGGCGAGGACGAGGTCGACCGCATGGCCGAGCCGCTCGTTCTCATCAACCCGGTGCTGACGCCGCTCGGCGATCGCCGCGAGACGGCTTTCGAGGGCTGCCTCTCGATCCCGGGCCTGCGTGGCCTCGTGCCGCGCCACCACAGCGTCGGCCTCACCGCCATCGACGCCGAAGGCCGGCCGGTCGAGCGCGAGGCGACGGGACTCTTTGCCCGAATCCTGCAGCACGAGGTCGATCACCTGGACGGTGTGCTCTATCTCGATCGTCTGACGTCGCCACGCCACCTTGCCTTCGACAGCGAGCTGGCACGGCTGAGCGCCTATCTCGACGAACCCGCCGTGGCGGGCAGGCCGGCGGCCGATGCCCGCCCGAGGAGTGGATCATGACAGAGCCCGCCAGCGACGAGCCGGCCGGTGGCCAGCCGGCGAACGAGACCCCCGACGACGACGCCGTCGCCGGCCGGGTGGCCGAGAAGGACGCGATCCTCGAGGCGGCGCTGACCCATGCCGCGTTCGACGGCTGGAGCCGGCGCACGCTGCTCCAGGCGGCAAGCGACCTCGGTGTCGACCGGGCCACCGCCCGCCGCCTCTTCCCGAGAGGCGGCGACAGCCTCATCGCCTGGCTGGACGACTGGACCGACCGGAAGATGCTCGAGGCGGCCGACCCTGCGGGCCTCGCCGCCCTGCCGGTCCGGCAGCGCATCGCCAGGCTGATCCGCTGCCGGCTCGAGGTGCTGGCGGAGCACAAGGAGGCCCTGCGACGGGCCGCCGTGGCGCGCGGCACCCCGCGCAACATGGTCGCGGGCGGCCGCGCCTTCTGGCGCACGCTCGACCGCATCTGGGAAGCCGCCGGCTTCGGCAGCGACGGCGGCAGCCGCACGTTCAGCTACTACAGCCGCCGGGCGACGCTCGGTGCCGTGCTCACCTCGACCTTCCTCTACTGGCTCGAGGACCACTCGGCGGACCATGCCGACACCTGGGCCTTCCTCGACCGGCGGATCGAGAACGTGATGCGCTTCGGCCAGCTCAGCGGCAAGCTGCAGGGCTTCCTCGACAACCTGCCGGGCGCCGGCTTCCTGCGCCGGGCGCAGCATCGCTGAACCGGACTGCTGAACTGCACCGCTAGTACGGCAGGATGATGTCGAGCACCTGGGCGCCGTAGCGCGGCTGCTGGACGTCGGTGATCTGGCCGCGGCCGCCATAGCCGACCCGAAGCTCGGCGATCTTGTCCTGGCTGATGGTGTTCTGCGGCGTGATGTCCTCGGGCCGGACGATGCCGGCGATCGAGATCTCGCGGACCTCGAAGTTGACCCGGATCTCCTGCTTGCCGTCGATCACCATGTTGCCGTTGGGCAGGACCTGGGTGACGATCGCGGCGATGTTGAACTCGATCGTCTCCTGCCGGTTGGTGCCGCCCTGGCCCTGGTTCGACATGTCGCTCGAGGCGCCGACGAGCGCACTCGGATCGACGGCGCTCGGGAAGATCTTGTCGAGCTTGCTCTCGTAGCCGAAGAAGTTCGGGATGCCGAGCTGGTCGGAATTGGCGCGGCTGCGCGTGCTCTCGCTCGAGAGCTCGGCACGGTCGTCGATCACCACGGCCACCGTCATGAGATCGCCGACGCGCCTGGCCCGCTGGTCGCGGAAGAAACCGCTCGCCCCTTCGCGCCAGAGCGAGTTGGCGCCGGCACTGCGGTTCTCCTCGGGCGGCGGCATCGGCACCGACACGGGCTGGTAGCCGGGCCGCTCGACGGGGTTCTCGACCGGCTGCAGGGGCGGCGGCTTGCCGACCTGCTCGAGCCGCTCCAGCGTGTTGCAGCCGGCGAGCCAGAGCATGGCGAGGAGGGCGCCGCCGAGCGGTCGCATCCTCATGGCCGGATACCCGGCCGGCCGGTGATCTCGACCAGCTGCGGGCCGACCACCCGGGCCACGAGCTGCCGCTCGCTGTCCAGGTTGGCGACCTGGATGATGGCTCCCCTGGCGCCGTCCTCGAGGGCGCGGCCCAGGGTCACGAGCTCGAGCCCGGGGGCGCGGTAGCGGAGTTCCACCGCCTCGCCGCGCCGCACCAGCCGCGTCGCCTGGACGTCGGCGCGCCGGATCGGCCGGCCAGCGGCGAGACGCCGCCGGGCCTCGGTGCCGTCGAGCTCGTCGAGCGTGGTCAGCGCGTCCGCCCGCAGCAGGCGTGCCGGCACCAGCGCCGGTTCCAGAAGGGCGGGATCGAGCCGCTCGCCGGCGGCCACCGGCCGCATCGGCACCATGACTTCGGTCATGACCTGGGCCCGGCCGCTGACATCGAGAATGCGCTGCTCGCCGGTCTCGAGGCGGACGAAGAGTCCGCCGAGGAAACGCTCGCTGCGTGCATCGAAGCGCAGGTCGATCAGCTCGAGGCTGGCCGGGCTTGCGGCCGGGTTGGTCAGCGGCAGGGCGGGTGCCGTGAAGCTCAGCTCGAAGCCGTCGCCCTCGTGCGGCAGCGCAGCCTCGACCAGCGAGGCCAGATGCGCCTCGGTGAGCGGCTCGCCCGGCGCCAGCCAGGAGGCGGCCATGGCGGGTGCGGCAGCCATGGCGGCGACGAGCCAGGCGATGAGCGGCCAGAGCCGACGGGCGGGCTTGCGGATGGTGCGGAATGTCGGGGTCATCGCAGCTGGGTCACCGTCATCATCATCTCGTCGGAAGCGGAGATCACCTTGGAGTTCATGTCGTAGGCCCGCTGGGCGGTGATCAGGCTGGTGATCTCCTGCACCGGGTTCACGTTGGAGCTTTCGAGGAAATACTGCAGCACGGTGCCGTAGCCGGCCGTGCCCGGCGTGGCGAAGGCGGCGCCGCCCGAGGCCTCGGTCTCGAGGAAGAGATTGTCGCCGATCGCCTCGAGCCCGGTCGGGTTGACGAAGGTGGCGAGCTCCAGCTGGCCGAGGTCGCGCAGCGCGATCTCGCCCTCGATCTTGGCGGTGACCATGCCGTCGGCATTGACCGAGACCTCGATCGCGTCGGGCGGCACGACGATGCCGGGGCTCACCGGGTAGCCGTCCGCGGTGACGATCTCGCCGTCCGGGCTGAGCTGGAAGTTGCCCGAGCGCGTGTAGCCGAACTCGCCGGACGGCAGCTCGACGATGAAATGGCCCTGGCCCTGGATCGCGATGTCGAGGCCGTTTTCGGTGTTGACCAGGTTGCCCTGCTCCATCACCCGGTAGACCGAGGCCGTCTTGACGCCGAGGCCGACCTGCACGCCCGCCGGCACGATCGTGCCGTCCTGCGACGAGGCGGCGCCGCCGCGCCGCAGCGTCTGGTACAGCAGGTCCTGGAACTCCGGCCGCGACCGCTTGAAGCCGGTCGTCGTCATGTTGGCGATGTTGTTGGAGATGACCTCGACATTCAGCTGCTGGGCCATCATGCCGGTGGCGGCGACGCTCATCGAGCGCATGGCGGCTACTCCCTAAAAGCTGATCTTTGGGCCTGTGGTCCGGTCATCGGCTCAGCCCTGGTTCGCGGCGTCGATCACCCGGCGGACCATCTCGTGATGCGTCTCGAGCAGGCGCTGCGTGTTCTGGAAGGCGCGGACGGTCTCCATCATCCGGGTCATCTCGAGCACCGGCTGGACGTTGGAGCGCTCGAGCCGGCCCTGGGCGATATCGGGCACGGGCACCGGCTCCGGCGCCTGGTCGGTCTGCATCAGGCTCGCCCCCTCGCGCCTGAGGCCGCGCTCGTCGGCGAAGCGCACGAGGCCGATCCGGCCGAGGATGCCGTCGGCGGTCGAGACGGTGCCGTCGCGCGCCACCTCGATCGGCCCGCTGCCGGGCGGCACGACCAGCGCGCCGCCGCCCTCGTCGAGCAGCGGCTGGCCGCCGCTCGTGGAGATCTCGCCGGCCGCACCCAGGACGAAATGGCCGGACCGCGTGTAGCGGGGCCCGTTCGGCGTCTCGACGGTGAAGTAGCCCTCGCCATTGATGGCGAAATCGAGCGCATTGCCGGTCGTCTCGATCGGCCCCGGGGCCGGATCGCGGATCAGGCCGGAATCCCGGACGAAGGCGACGCGGCCGGCCTCGCCGGCGCGTTCGAGCACGTCCTCGAACAGCACCTGCTCGTTCTTGAACCCGTCGGTGTTCATGTTGGCGATGTTGCCCGCCACGACCGCCATCTGGCGTTCGAGGGCGACCTGTCGGCTCAGCGCCACGTAGCTCGTATTGTCCATGCGTTCCGATTCGCTATCGCCCCATCGGGGCTCGTGTCGCCGGGCCTCATGCACGCCTCGTGCCAGTCCGTCGAAGCCGGGCGGATGGTGCGATCCGTCGCCGGCGGATGCCCGGCAGCGGCAATTTCGACCGGGCAATTCCTGCCGGGTCGGCAGTTGCCGGCCGGCCGGCCCTGGCCCGCGCAAGGGTTCGTTAACCGTTCGGGTCTAGAAAGGCGGTCGCGACAGATGCCGAGGACGGATTCGAGCATGGCCGACGAGACGACGGACGAGGTCGAGGCTGAGGGCAAGCCGAAATCGGGCAAGAAGAAGCTCCTGCTCTTCGGCGCCCTGGGGCTCGTGCTGCTGCTCGGCGGCGCCGGCGGTGCCGCCTGGTTCCTCGGCCTGCTCGGCGGGGGAGAAGCGGCCGACATGGCGGCGGACGAAGCCGGCGCGCACGCGCCCGCCACGGACGGTCATGCAGGCGATGGCCATGGCGGGGACGGCCATGGCGACGGGGCGGAGGCCGTGGTCTTCGTCGACATGCCGGACGTGCTGGTCAACCTGCAGTCCGGCGGCCAGCGCATTCGCTTCCTCAAGCTCCGGGCGGCGCTCGAGGTCGGCAGCGAGGAGGTGGCGACGAAGGTCAAGGCCCTGATGCCGCGGATCATGGACAGCTTCCAGCTCTATCTCCGGGCGTTGACCGTCGATGAGGTGAGCGGTTCCGGCGGGCTGCAGCGGCTCAAGGAAGAACTCGCCACCCGGGTGAACTTCGCGGTCCAGCCGACCCGCGTCGAGGACGTCCTCGTCAAGGAAATGCTGGTCCAGTAGCCGGGCCGGCGATGGGGGAGATGGCGGGACGTGTTGAAGGGTGCCGACCGATGACGGGACGGATCGGAACATCCTGGAGCGGGATGCCCCGGATCGAACGGGGGCGGCGATGACCGGCAAAGCGACGGCGTCCGCCGACGAGCCCGACATCCAGGTCACCGAGTGGGACGAGGACGGCCCGGACGGTGGCGAGGCTGCGGCGGCGGCCGGCCCGGCCAGCCGGGTCCTCAATCAGGACGAGATCGACAGCCTGCTCGGCACGGGGCAGGACAAGGAGGGCGACGACCGCCAGGGCATCCTGGCGCTGATCAATTCCAACGACGTCACCTACGAGCGCCTGCCGATGCTCGAGGTGGTGTTCGACCGGCTCGAACGCATGCTGACCACGAGCGTGCGCAACTTCACCTCCGAGAACGTCGACATCAACCTCGACAACATCACCGCCCAGCGCTTCGGCGACTACCTCAACTCCGTGCCGCTGCCGGCGATGATCGCCGTCTTCAAGGCGGTCGAGTGGGACAATTTCGGCCTGGTCACCGTCGACAGCCCGATGATCTACTCGATCGTCGATGTGCTGCTCGGCGGCCGGCGCGGCACCGTGCCGATGCGCATCGAGGGGCGGCCCTACACGACCATCGAGACCTCGCTGGTCGAGCGGCTGATCCGCCTCGTGCTGCACGACCTGAGCAGCGCCTTCCAGCCGATCACCGACGTCCAGTTCCGCTTCGAGCGCATGGAGACCAACCCGCGCTTCGCCGCCATCGCCCGGCCGGGCAATGCCTGCATCGTCTTCAAGATGCGCATCGACATGGAGGACCGGGGCGGCACCATCGAGTTCCTCGTACCCTACGCGACCCTGGAGCCGGCCCGCGACCTCCTGCTGCAGATGTTCATGGGCGAGAAGTTCGGCCGCGATTCCATCTGGGAGAACCACCTCGCCCACGAGATCCTCGTGACCGATGTCGAGCTCGAGGCGGTGCTCGAGGTGAAGACGGTGAGCCTCGCCTTCGTTGCCGATCTCGAGGTGGGCTCGGTCCTCAAGCTGCGCTCGCGGCCGGAGACAGACATCACCCTGCGCTGCGGGCAGGTGGAGATGCTGCGGGGCAAGGTCTGCCAGCGCGGCAACACCATGTGCGTGCAGGTCGAGGAGAGGATCGAGCGGTCGAGGAGAAGCGCCGATGATTGACCTCGCTTTGCAGGTCGTGCTCGTCGTCCTGCTCCTTTTGACCATCACCTGGTGCATGATCGTCCATCTGCGCCTCCGGCGGCTGCGCACCGAGAGCGGCGAGATGCAGGCGTTCATCGCGGCACTCGACGAGGCCACGGTGCGGGCGGAGGCAGCGATCCGCCAGATGCGCGACACCGGCCGCGAGATCGAGGACGCTGCCGTCGAGCAGGAGCGCCGGGCGCGCGCCTGTCGGGACGAGCTCAACCGGCTCATGGAGAACGCGACGAGGGTGACGCGGCGCCTCGCGGCGACCCGCGAGCAGGGCGTCGCCCGGCTGGCGGAGCTGCGCACCCAGGACGATCTCGCGGGCGAGCCGCGCCGGCGCCCGGCCGAGCCGGCGCCGGCCGCTGCCCCGGCAGACATCGCGGCCCCGGCCCCAAAGGCGAGCCCGGTGCCGGAGCGCGCCGCCCGTCCACGCCCGGGCGATACCAAGGGCGGCCAGCGTGAGGCGCGGCTCGACGGCCTCCTGCATGGTGAGCTTCTCGAGGCCCTGCAGGCGCTCAGATGATCTCCTTGCCCTGGCGACACATGGCGGAGGCGGTGCGGCAGATGCGGCGCCGCCTTTGCCGGTTCGCGAGCCATGCCCTGGCCGGGCGGGCGGCACCGGCCCGGTTGTCCCTGCCGCTGGTGACGGCTGCGGTCGCGGGCCTCGCCTTCGTCGCCCTCGCGGTCGAGCTCGTGGCCGACCTGCGCGAGGCGGCCGCGCCGACGGCGACACCAGCCGGCGATCCGGTGGCCGACGCAACGCTCGAGGAAGATGACCCGGCTTCCGCGACCTTCGCTCTCGACTGGGACCTCGTCGAGCCTGGTGCCGGACCGGTCGCCGCCGATCCGCCCCCCCGGCAGGGCGCCCTCCCGGGGGAAGGCGGCCTCGGGGAACACGGGATCGCCGCGCCGACCAGCCTGCCGCTGGTGCCCGAAGCGCCACCCGAGCTCGCCGACGTGGCGCTCGAGCTGCAGCAACGGCGCGAGCAGCTCCTGGAGCTGGAGGCCAGGCTCGCGATTCGCGAGGCGGCGCTGCGCGCGGCCGAGGCCGATCTCGCTGCCCAGCTCGACCGGCTCGAGGCGCTGCGCGGCGAGCTCGAGGAGCTGGTCGGCCTCGCCAATTCCGAGGAGGAGGAGCGGCAGCAGCAGCTGGTCAAGGTCTACGAGAGCATGCGCGCCAAGTCGGCGGCCCAGATCTTCGACCGGCTCGATCTCGCCGTCCTGCTGCCGGTCGCGAAGCGGATGAAGGAGGCGAAGATGGCGGCGATCCTCGCGGCCATGAACCCCGACCGGGCCCGGGTCGTGACGAGCGAGCTCGCCCGCGAGCAGAGCCTGCCGATCCTCGACTGAGCCCGCCGGCCGACGCTGCCCGACCCCGCCGGCGCGCCGACGCGGGCGGCCCGGGCATCGACGAGGTAGGCGGCCGGCCCCGATCCGCTCTAGGATGCGGCCGGAGAAGCCGAAGGGAGGCAGGCCGGATGGCACCCGTGGCGGAACCGCCGCAGCGCAGCTTCAGCGCGGCGGAGATCGGCGCCATAGCGCATCTCTACCGGGGCGAGGTCTACCGCAGCACGATCTGGCGCACCCGGCTCGACAACACGACCAACTGGTCGGTGGTGACGCTCGGCATCGCCCTCTCGATCACCTTCTCCTCGGCCAACGCCTCACCCCTGCCGCTCGTCCTGGTCGGCATCCTCGTCAGCCTCTTCCTCGTGCTGGAGGCCCGCCGCTACCGCTACTTCAATGTCTGGCGGGCGCGCTGCCGGTGGATGGAGACGCATTTCTACGCGCCGATGCTCGAGGACGGCGACCTCAGGACCGAGGATGGCTGGCAGCGAACCCTCGCCCAGGACTACCTCGCTCCGCGCTACCATATCGGCTTCTGGCGGGCGCTCGGCCGGCGGCTGCGGCGCAACTATGTCTGGATCCTGCTGATCCAGACCGTCGCCTATGTCAGCAAGATCATCATCCACCCGACGCCCGCGACCAGCTTCGCCGAGCTGCTCGACCGCGCCGCCATCGGCCCGATTCCGGGTGCCCTCGTCCTCGCCTGCGGCATCCTCTACAACCTCGCCTGGATCGGCACGGCACTGGTGACCCTTCGCCTCGACCAGGCGGCCCACGCCAGCAGGCACGACACCACCGCCATGGGCTGAGCACGAAGACCTGTCTCCCGCCCCAAAGAAATCGCCGGCGCGCTCGGGTGAGCGGCCGGCGAAGTCGGGGAGGCACGGGGGAGGATGAGGAAGCTGGCCTTAGCCGCAGACGTCGGACTTGCCGATCGAGCCGATCTCGGA